>CAIVDK010000039.1 GCA_903904655.1 uncultured delta proteobacterium
CCGCCGCTGGGTAAATATTCCACTGGGTGACATCGCCAATAAACAGGGCCGCGTCGCCGGGCGCAACATCGGCGGCAAACCGCTCGCCTTTGACGGCATCGTCGGCGCGCAGTCTTTCCGGCTGTTTAATCTGGAATGCGCTGCCACGGGACTATCGGAGCAAGAGGCGATCGCGGCAGGTTATTCGCCGGCAAGCAATATCACCTGGGGCAGCGCGGTGGCGCCTTCTCTGGGTGTGAGAAAAATCGGCCTGAAATTGATTGCCGACCGGTCATCGGGAAAATTGCTGGGCGCGCAGGCTGTTGGCTTTGCCGGAGCGGTGGGACGGATCAACGTACTTTCCGTCGCGCTGTGGACGGGTCTGGACCTTGATCAAATCGGTTATATCGATCTTGCTTACGCCCCGCCATTCAGCCCGGCATGGGACATTATTCATAACGCGGCTCAGGCGCTACGCCGCACATTATAAAAGGATGCTATATCAATGACTTTGTGGTGGATTCTCTTCGCGGTCTTTATTATGGCCATGCTGGCGCTGGATCTGGGCATTATCAATCGTAAAGCCCATGTGATAAAAATGAAAGAAGCCCTATTGTGGACGCTGTTCTGGGTGATGCTCGTGCTCATCAATACCTTCAAAGGTGAAGTGCCTCCGGCAAAAATGAAGGAGGGGGCTCTTTATGCAAACTGAGCTTTCCAGTGTTTCACAAACCCAGTTAAAAAAATGGGCTAGGCTTACCGAAACCAAAGCGCGGCGGGCAGAAGGAGTTTTTCTGGTCGAAGGCGTAAAGGTTGTAGAGGAGCTATTATCGAGTGACGGGCAAACAGAAGCCATTCTGGTATTGCCGGAAAAAATCAAAGACTGGGAGGGGCTGGTAGATAAGACAGATAACAATATACCGATTTATTCGATCACCCGCTCTCAGTGGAAGAAACTCAGCCAGGATAAGGAGCCGGAAGGGATAATGGCTGTAGTCCAAATCAAACCGGAACTGGATTTGACTGCCTTTTTATCCACGCGCCCGGGAAATACCTTGATTCTTCATGAGACAAACAACCCCGGCAACGTCGGAGCGCTGATGCGCAGCGCACTGTGGTTTGGTTTCAGCAACATAATTTTAAGCGCCAACTCCGCCGATTACACGAACCCCAAAACTGTCCGTGCCTCGATGGGCAGCCTTTTTCATTTGACTATTGTCTCTGATGTTGATTTAAGAGCAGCACTGCCGCAAATAAAAAAACATCATTATCTTGTGGGCAGCGATGTGCGCCAGGGACTACCGCCGCGCCCGCTGCCGCAAAAAGCAGCTCTGCTTTTAGGCAGCGAGAGTCATGGCCTGCCGGAGTATTTATTGGCGTTTGCCGATGAGCGCTGGTGCATACCCGGTAATGCTCAGGCGGATTCTTTGAGCCTACCGCAAGCAGCAACAATTATGATGTATGAGATGAGGAAAGAGATTTAAGTTTTAAGGAAGAATAAATGATATCATACATTCAAGTGACGACCACCACGGAAACCAAGGAGCAGGCGCAAACACTCGCTCAACATCTGGTGGCGACAAAGCTGGCTGCCTGTGTGCAGATTACCGGTCCCATTACCAGCATCTATCGGTGGAAGGGCAAAGTGGAAAAAACGCAGGAGTGGTTCTGCCTGATCAAAACAAGGGATAATCTTTACAATAAAGTGGAAGCCGTGATTAAAAACCTGCACCCTTATGAAATAGCGGAGATTATAGCCGTACCGATTGTTAAAGGCAGCAAAGAATATGTTCGCTGGATTGATGACGCGCTAGAGAAGACAACTGAAGACTAAAGTATTCTGAAAAATTAGAAAAGCAGCAACATTATCTACGATTCGCCTGCCTCATATAAGGCTGTTCTTACCCTGATATTTCCAATATTTATGGAACAACTTTTGATAAATATTGCCTAATTCATGATTATCACGTAGTATGCGCGCCAATCAATATTTGATTAAAAAGGAGGAACGCATATGCAGGAATTAGGGAAAATCAATGATCTTGAGGAACAGTTTTTTTTCAAGGAAAACCAGAAGATGGCGGAGAAATACCGCGCGATACAGCAAATGAAGGAAACCAAGCAGGCGCTCGCGGCAGTGTCGGGAATAAACGATGATCTGGTGCTGGAAAAATTAATTGCCTTGGATCTACGCCCGGAAACTCTCGCGTCAATTTCACTGGTGCCACTTATTGAAATTGCCTGGGCTGACGGAGATGTTGATCAGAAGGAGAAAGATGCGATCCTTAGTGCAGTGAGCAAATTTGGCTGGACGGCGGATAGTCTCAACTATGAGTTGCTCGATCAATGGCTGAAGAACAAACCGTCCGAGTCACTGCTAACGGCATGGAAGCATTATGTGGACGCGGTATGCCATAAGATGACCAATGAAGAAGTAGCTCATTTTAAGAAAGAAATTATGGCGCATGTTACCGTGGTCGCGGAAGCGGCCGGCGGCTTTTTGGGTATCGGGAAAATATCTGCTGAAGAACAAAATATGATTACTCAACTGGAAAGCGCATTTCGCAACAAATAACGTAGACTAATACAATTGATCAGGAGCCTACATGCAGGAAATCAGCAATATAAAATTTCATAGTTTTAGTGTCCGCGAAGCGTTTGCCCGGTTGGATTCAACAGAGACAGGATTGTCGGAGGAAAAATCCAACGAACGAATTGACACCTTTGGATTCAATGAAATTACCGAAACGAAAAAAGATCCGGCATGGAAGAAGCTACTAGGGCAGTTTGCTAATTTGCTGATCATGATTCTGATCATTGCGTCAATCATCTCGGCTTTGATGGGCGATATCATCGAAGCTATATCGATTGTTGTCATTGTACTCTTAGCCGGGGTATTGGGTTTTGTACAGGAATATCAGGCGCAGAAGGCAATTGAATCACTCAAGAAGATGGCGGCACACAAGGCGCTGGTGCTGCGCAACGGCATGGAGCACTTGATTGAAGCACGGTTGCTGGCGCCTGGGGATGTTGTGGTACTCAAGACGGGCGACACGATTCCGGCGGATGCCCGTTTGATCGAAGCGGCCAACCTTACGCTGGAGGAGGCGGTGCTTACGGGTGAATCGCAGGGCGTTGTTAAAAATGCCGGGATGACCTTTCCTGAAAATTGTGCGGTGGGTGACTGCCTCAATATGGTTTATGCAGGAACCGCCGTGTCCAACGGACGTGGTAAGGCGCTGATTTGCGCAACAGGTTCGCACACTGAATTCGGCAAAATTGCCGAGATGCTGAAGAAGGAACCGGAGAAGAAAACCCCTTTGCAGAAGAATCTCGATACACTGGGCAGCCGGATCGGCATCTTTGCTCTGGTGGTTGCCGTCATGATGAGCGCCGCTGGAATATTAAAAGGATACGAGTTGGTAAAGATGTTTATCTGGGGCGTTGCCCTGGCGGTGGCCGTCATTCCGGAGGCGTTGCCGGCGGTGGTAACCATTTCTCTGGCGCTGGGGGTGCGCCGTATGGTGAAACGCCGCGCCCTGGTTCGCAAACTGCCGGCGGTGGAAACGCTCGGTGCTGTTAATATCATCTGCAGTGACAAAACCGGCACGCTCACCGAAGACCAGATGACGGTGCGCCGTATCTATGTTGACAACAAAATCGTGTCCGTTACCGGAGCCGGATATGAGCCGGTTGGTGAACTGAAGTACGACGGGTTGGTATATGACAACAACAATGTTGCCCTTGCGCAACTCATACAGATTGGTTCGCTGTGCAACGACTCACATCTGATTAAAAAAGACAAGTGGGTGATTACCGGTGATCCTACCGAAGGTGCGCTGGTGGTGCTGGCTGCAAAAGCCGGTTTGAACAGCGATGCGCAGCGGGGCCATATCTCACGTATCGGCGAGGATCCGTTTACCTCGGAAAAAAAACGCATGACCACTTACCACGCAATTAATAACGAAACTTTTGCTTACAGCAAGGGCGCCGGAGAAGTAATGCTTGGTTGTTCAACGCAAATCATGACAGCGCAGGGCATCATTGCGATCACCGATGAAACAAGGATGCATTTACAAAACGTGATCAGGCAATTTGCCGAAGATTCGCTCCGCATAATCGGATTTGCTTATAAGAAGTTAGAATCTTTTACGAAAGCGCAGCCGGAAGAGGGGATGATACTTGTCGGATTTGTGGGTATGATCGATCCGCCGCGCGCCGAGGTCTTTGCAGCGATCCGTCGCTGTGAAAGCGCCGGCATCCGTCCGGTAATGATCACGGGCGATCATAAAATTACCGCCGTAGCGATTGCGCGGGAGATTGGCATATTGAAAGACGGCAGCGCCTATTCCGGTGAGGAAATCGAACAGATGAGTGATGAGACCTTCAACCGCATTGTCAACGAGGCAAATGTTTTTGCCCGCATTTCACCGGCGCACAAGTACCGCATCGTTGAAGCGTTGATGGCGCAGGGCAATATTGTAGCAATGACCGGTGACGGCGTTAATGACGCACCGACGCTCAAGAAAGCCAATATCGGCATCGCAATGGGAATCACCGGAACGGACGTAAGCAAGGAAGCAAGCGACATGATTCTAACGGATGATAATTTTGCTTCGATCGTTTCGGCCGTCGAAGAGGGGCGAACGATATTTGAGAATATCAGAAAATATCTGGTGTATCTGCTCAGCGGAAATATGGGAACGGTGATTGGCATCATAATCGCAATGGTTGCGGGACTTCCCCTGCCGCTGACTGCAGTGCAGATATTGTTTATCAATTTTGTCATGGATGGACTGGTGGCCATTGCTCTTGGTGTTGAAGCACCGGAGCCGGGAATCATGGACAAGAAACCGCGTGCGGTTAAAGAAGGCATATTAAATACTTCTGCATTGTCGGAAATTTTCCTCGCCGGGGTGTGGATTGCTCTCCTGACAACAACGGTTTATGTATATGCGCTGCATACCGGCGCGAGTGATCTAAAGGCCGGTACGATGTTTTTCACCGCACTGGTGTTTGCGCGACTGGTAAACGGGTTTGCCTGTCGCTCGTTGCATCAGAGCGTTTTCATTATGCATCCGCTTTCCAATCTTGCGCTGGTGGCTAGTGTACTCGTTACAATAATAATGGTTATGGGTATGATTCATCTGCCGATACTGCAGGTCGCGTTTGGCCTGACATCTCTTGTAAATTTTGACTGGCTGCTGGCGACGCTGCTGCCGCTGACGCTCCTCGTATTTACTGAAACGGTAAAGTTGATCAAGCGTAGAATTACGAGGGGAAAATAAGTGTATGGGGCAGATTTATAAAATATCAATTTTGGAAATTAGAGGGAGGGATGCTAATCGTTGCAGTCATATCGGCAGCAATCGCCACGGCCGCAATAGATTGACTTCTTGAGCATACGTTAAATGCATAAAAATTCTACCTATCCTGTCAGCAGAAAGTTTGTGAAGAATTGCATCGGTAGGGCTTTGATTAAAAAATCCGATGGTCTGAAAAATGACAGAATTACTTGATCCCGGGTATATCGGACTCTTTCTGGCAGCATTTCTTGCGGCAACTGTACTACCCTTCAGTTCAGAGATTCTGTTCAGCATCATGCTCTACGGGGATTATGATTTTACGCTCTGCCTGATTTCCGCATCGGCAGGCAATACTCTGGGAGGTATGAGCAGTTATCTTCTCGGCTTTCTGGTAAAATGGGACTGGCTTGCAAAGTACATGAATATTCGAATGGAAAAAGTGAAATCTCTCCATTCAAAAATTAAAGACCGTATAGCTATTGCCTCGCTTTTATGCTGGCTCCCTGTAATTGGTGATCCGCTGGCCGTAGCTCTCGGATTTATGAGAGCTCCGGTAATGAAGGTTATAATATTTATGTTTGCCGGTAAATTTCTCAGATATTTTGTATGGGGACTTCTTACTCTGAAAATTATAAATTTTTAATGCAATAATTGAATGTTTATTTTATACCATATCACTTTCAAAGGATAGTGAGGTTGCAAGAAGAAGGAGGCAACGAGGCTTATTTTACATATGTTGAGAAGGCGGTCGACACTGCCAACAGAGTTAGCCACAGAACGCGAATTGGTATGAATGAACAATCTTTCTTTTTAAGGAGAAAATATGTCAAGCAAAAATGAAGTAGAGAAAAAGTGCATTAATACCATCCGATTTCTCGCCGCGGACGCCATTGAAAAAGCCAAATCCGGCCATCCGGGCATGCCGCTCGGCGCTGCTGCTGCGGCTTTTACTTTATGGACAAAACACCTCACACATAATCCTAAAAATCCTGAGTGGCCGGATCGCGACCGCTTTATTTTATCATCGGGTCACGCCTCGATGCTTTTATACGCTCTTCTGCATTTGACCGGCTATGATCTGTCGCTCGACGATATTAAAAATTTCCGCCAGTGGGGCAGCCGCACGCCGGGACACCCTGAATACAAACATACGGCGGGTGTAGAAGTGACCACCGGGCCTTTGGGACAGGGACTGGCCAACGCTGTCGGCATGGCCATTGCCGAGGCGCATCTGGCGGCGCGGTTCAACTGCGAAGGACAACCCATCGTTGACCATTACACGTATGTTATGGCCGGAGACGGAGACATGATGGAAGGCGTCGTGGCCGAAGTCTGCGCTTTGGCCGGTCACTTACGGTTAGGCAAACTGATTGTTCTTTATGACGACAATAAAGTCACTCTCGCCGGTTCCACGGGATTATCCTTTACTGAAAATATCGAAATGCGTTTCAAGTCTTACGGCTGGCAGGTGCAAAAAGTTCAGGATGGCAATGATGTCGCCGCCGTCGACCGGGCCATTAGAAAAGCTAAAAAAGAAACCGACAAGCCTTCGCTGATTTGTGTGCAGACGACCATCGGTTACGGCGCGCCCGGCAAACAAGGCTCCTGCGATGCGCATGGCTCGCCGCTGGGAGAAAAGGAACTGCAAGGCGCGAAAGACACGTGCGCCTGGCCGACCGAAGAACCCTTCTATGTTTCCGACGATGTTTGCAAGTATTTCCGCAAGGCTGTTTCCCGCGGCAGGAGAAGCGAAAAGCTATGGCTTTCAAGACTTTTGGCTTTCCGGCAAAAAGACGCGTTTCTGGCCGCCCAACTGGAAAGAACGCTCGCAGGCGAACTTCCCGCCGATTGGGAGGAGGCGCTTGCCGAATTTCCCGCCGATTCCAAGGATGTTGCCACCCGCAAAGCCTCAGAAATCGTCATGCAGGCCATTGCGGCCAAAGTCCCGGAACTGGCCGGAGGCTCGGCGGATCTCAATCCCTCAACATTTACCTGGCTCAAAGGTCTGGGTGATTTCCAAAGTGAGACTTTGTCCAGTGAAGGCCTGCACGGCATGGTGGGCGGGGCATGGGATTACACGGGACGTAACATCCACTTCGGCGTGCGCGAGCACGCGATGGGAGCCATTGCCGTGGGTTTGGCGCTGCACGGCGGTGTGATTCCTTACACGGCAACCTTTTTAACTTTTGCCGACTACATGCGCCCGCCCATGCGACTGGCGGCCCTGATGGGTTTGCGCGCCATATTTGTTTTCACGCATGATAGCATTGGCGTGGGAGAAGACGGTCCGACGCATCAACCCATTGAACAGATCATGAATTTGCGGCAAGTGCCCAATATGACCGTGCTGCGTCCGGCGGATGCCAATGAAACACTCGAAGCCTGGCGTATAGCCTTAACCAATACCACCGGTCCCACCACGCTGGTTTTCAGCCGTCAGAACTTACCGGTGCTGGATCGGCAGGTCTGTGCTTCCGCCACCGGCGTGCGTCAAGGCGGTTACGTCCTATGGGAATCATCGCCGAATCCGGAATTGATTTTGATTGCCACCGGTTCGGAGGTCGCGATGACGCTTTGGGCCGCCCGTAAACTTGCCGAAGAAGGCGCTAAGGTTCGAGTGGTCTCGCTTCCCAGTTGGGAAATATTCGACCGCCAGCTGCAGGCGTATCGCGATTCCGTATTGCCTCCGCAAGTAACCGCTCGCCTTGCCGTGGAAGCCGGAATCAAACTTGGCTGGGAACATTATGTGGGACTGACGGGAAAAATTATCGGTATGGAAACCTTCGGCGCGTCCGCGCCCGGACCGGTGCTTTATGAAAAATTCGGCTTCACGTCTGCTAACATTGTCGCGGTGGCCAAAGAAATGCTGTCCATTCATTAACGAAGGAGAAATGTAATGCAGAAGACAAGTATTTCTTTTTTACTCGGTCCCTATCAGAGCGCCGTAACCAATGCATTGGAGAAAATGCGCCGCAGCAATATTGCTGCGCGCATCTGGGCAAACGATTTCCGCGTTTGGAAACCGGCGCCTGATGAAATTTCCAATCGGCTGGGCTGGTTGCATGCCCCTGTGGAAACGTCCGCAAACGCCAGCAGAATCCGAACCTCGCTTACGCCTTTCACCAACGGCAGTATTGAAGATGTTGTCCTTTTGGGTATGGGCGGATCGAGTCTGTCGGCGGAAGTTTTCAACAACATGTTCGGAAGCGCGCCGGGATTTCCGAGGCTGCAAGTTCTGGATACAACCGATCCGGTGACTATCCTCAGCGTGGCTGAAAAACTCAATCTGGAGAAAACGCTTTTTATTGTTTCTTCAAAGTCGGGATCGACTCTGGAAATCATCTCGCTCTTTAATTATTTTTACAACTTGACCGACGAAAAGCAGGGGGTCTTGGCCAACGAGCATTTTATGTTCATTACCGATGAAGGCAGTCCGATGCTTGAGCAGGCCTGGCAATTGCAGCTTCCATATATTTTTTCCAACAATCCCAATATCGGCGGCCGCTATTCGGCGCTTTCCCTGGTGGGAATGATACCTGCGGCATTAATCGGCGTGCAGATCGAAAAACTCCTGCAAAGCGCGGCGGGTGCCGCCAGGCAGGAAAAAACTGATTTCTTTTCCGGCAAAGGCGATTCCGCCGGATGTCTTTTAGGCGCCGCTTTGGGAATACTGGCGCAATACGGCCGCGACAAGCTCACGTTGATGCTTCCGCCGTCCTGGAGTTCTTTTGGTGATTGGCTGGAACAACTAATTGCGGAGAGCACCGGCAAAGAGGGCAAGGGAATTCTACCGATATTAAACGAACCGCAGATGGACGTAAGCACTTACGGTAAAGACCGGGTCTTTGTCATTTTTCATCATGACCGGGACGACTGGAATTCACGGATAACCCAACTGGCGACCGCCGGGCATCCCATCCTGAAAATTCGGATTAGCGATGTCTATGATCTGGGCGGTCAAATGTTTCTGTGGGAAATGGCGACGGTTGTCGCTGCTCATCTCATGGGAATCAACCCATTTGATCAACCGGATGTCGAAGCGACCAAAAAGCACACGAACCGGATGATTGCGGAATTCAAAAACAATAAAGCATGGTCGAAGATGCAGCCGTCGCTTGCCGGCAGCGACTGTGAGGTTTACGGCGATATTTCCGGGACGACCGTTTCCGAAGCGCTGACACAATTTCTAACGCCCGCGGCGACAAACGCCTATGTGGGATTGCAGGTTTATTTAAGTCCGTCACCGCAGATCGACAAAGCGCTGGGAGAGTTGCGGGCCGCGATTTCTCGTAAATATGGGATGGCCGTAACGGTCGGTTACGGACCCCGCTACCTGCATTCGGTCGGCCAGTTACATAAAGGGGATGCCGGTCGTGGCCTGTTTATTCAGATGACCGGCAGAAACAAAGGGGATATTGAGATTCCCGATGCTCTTGGCAAATCCGACTCGTCGCTGACCTTCGGGCAGCTCAAGGCCTCGCAGGCCGAAGCGGACAGACTTGCGCTGACGGATAAAGGCCGCAAGATTATCCGCATCCACTGGAAAAAAGATGCTGCCGCCGGATTAAGAGCTCTGGCTGCCAATCTTTAGTCCGTCATCAACGTGCTTCAGTGATCACGCGAAGAATATCCGGCGCGTGCCGTTCGGACGGCGCGGGAATGGCTTTGGGATAGCCCAGAATAATCGGCGCGACAATCCGGTAATTGTCGGGAATGCCCAGTTCGGCTCTTAATTGAGGATTGCGAATATTCGCACCCAAGGCAACCCAGCAGGTGCCTAAACCCCGGGCTGCTGCAGAAAACATAATGTAACTTGCGGCAAGCGCACCGTCCACATCCAGCGAACCCACCGACTTTGCCCCAACGATATAAATGACGCAGGACGCATTGTAAAACACATTGAAATTCTCGTTTTGAAGAAATGCAACGTAGTCGGGTTTGAGTTTGATCTTGTTTTCATTATGATCACTCAACAGATTGGCCTTGCTGTCGTCAGACAGGGCCTTGATCGTTTTGCGGCAGTGGACTTCGACAAAACGGCAGGGCTGATTGTTGCTGGCGGATGGCGCGAGCGTCGATTCCTGAAGGATTTCCTCAACGATCTTGAGGGGGACCTCTTTTTCTTCGAAATCCCGGATTGCCCGTCTTTTCTGTAATAACTCGGAAAAAGTCATCATGGTATTTCCTCCTTTCTTTCGCTTATGCAGGTAAAAATAAAGATATAAAAGTTATAATGCCGTATTGGAATATGTCAATCACCGGATTGAGCGCTCCCAGAAACAGCAGGCCCAGCACAATAAAAAAACCGAATGGTTCGATTTGATACAGCACGCGGTTAAATGATTCCGGTGTGAAACCCATTAGAATTTTCGAGCCGTCCAGCGGCGGAATGGGGATTAAATTGAATGCCGCCAGCATGATGTTGATATGCGACAGTAAATAAAGCACCTGATAAAGCATACTGCCCGGTTCGGGAGAAATCAGCCGCCATAAAAGCAGTGCACAAAAGGCAATGATGATGTTGGCCGTAATCCCCGCCGCGGAAACCAGAATCAATCCCTTGCGTCTTTGCGGCGCGGGAATATTCTCCAGGTTAATCGGGACCGGTTTGGCCCAACCGAAACCGACAATTAAAAGCATCAGCGAACCGATGGGATCAAGGTGCTTGATCGGATTGAGTGTCAGCCTGCCCAGCCATTTAGCCGTCGCGTCGCCCATCCGGTAGGCTACCCAGCCATGCGCCAGTTCGTGTAAAATCACGGAATACAAAAGCAACACGGCCAGCATGACAAAGGCCGCTGGATCGCTCATTAACAAACGGATTAAACCCATAGCTTTTTTACACCGCCACTTTTTTATTTCTTCTTTTTAGCCTTGTCCAGCAGATCACCAAACGTACCCATTGCTTTAGGCGCTTTGGGCATATAGTCCTGATAGTCGTCTTTTTCTTCCGACGAGCCGTTTTTCTCCTCGCTGCTTGTAGCCAGATCCAGTGATATTCTTTTATTTTCGCGGTCGATCTTTTCGATCTTCACGTCGATTTCGCGATCCTTGGACAGGACGTCCTGAGCGTGCTTGATCTTCTTTCCTTTGCCCAGTTTGGAGATATGCAAAAGCCCATCCACACCAGCTTCCAGCGTAATAAACGCGCCGAAATCCGTCAGTCGCGAAACCTTGCCCTTATGGATGCTACCTTCGATGTAGTTGCGGACAACTTCATTCCACGGATCGGGGAGCGTATCCTTGAAGGATAAAGTCACACGGTCGTTGTCCCAATCCAGGTTGATGATGACAGCTTCAATGGCGTCGCCCGGTTTATAGAGTGATCGCGTGTCTTCCACTCTGCCCCAGGTCATTTCCGAAACGGGCAGAAGCGCCTGCACGCCGCCGATATCGACAAACGCGCCGAAGTCGCGCACGGAGGTTACGACGCCTTGCACCGTCATGCCTTTTTGCAGGGAGTCTTTCAGAACGGATTTTTTCTCCTGTTCGATTTTTTCGAGTAACGGACGGCGCGATAGGACGATCTTTCTGCCGTTTTCTCCATATTCTATGACAATGAAATCGAATTTTTTGCCGACATAATCTACGGCATTATCGATTCTTTTTCTGTCCATTTGCGAGTAGGGACAAAAACCACTCGCGCTGGCGCTGATTTTCACAGAGAAACCACCTTTAATTTCTTTTTCGACGGTGGCCTCCAGTGGAATTGCATTTTGATAAGCGTTGACTAGAAATTCATCCACGCTTTTGCGTGCCAGCAGTTTGGTGGTAAAGAGCCTTTCGCTGTGGCGCGACGAAAGGAAGTAGGCTGTGACGGTGTCGCCTTCTTGAACAGTCAGATTGCCTGTGTCATCGAGGAATTCTTTTTTATCAATATAGCCTTCACTCTTAGCGCCCAGATCAATAAAAATCCATTCCGGAGAAATTTTTACAATCGTTGCTTCTACTTTTTCTCCCACAGAAAAACGCTTGGGGGTGGCGTAAGATTCCTCGAACATTTCGGCAAAAGTCTTTGTGTCGTCCATAATTGATGTCCTTTTGTTTTTTATTATCTTTTTCAAATATCACGAAAAGGTTTTTTTGTCCCTCATAAAATTATTGTTATGCTCGCAAATAGCGTGAAACTCAAAAATCTCTGGATAAATTTTAAAATATGTATTATGGATCACTATACAAATATCTAAGGAGTTTGACAACTTATGCGTTTTGAAATTTCCCGCGGCGGCAGCGGGCTGACTTATGAAATACGTAACATCGTGCTTATCGCCAAAAAACTTCAGGAATACGGCGTGAATATTATCTGGGAAAATATCGGCGATCCGGTACAAAAAGGTGAAAAAATTCCCGATTGGATGAAAGAGGTTCTCATCGATATTATTAAGGAAGACGCTTCTTACGCGTATTCACCCACCAAGGGGATGGATGCCACGCGTACATTCATTGCTGATCGCGTTAATTCACGCGGCAAAGTTCAGATTACGCCGGAGGATGTCATTTTTTTCAACGGTCTGGGTGACGCGATTGCCCGCGCCTACAGCTCCATCCAAGTGGATGCCCGCATGATCATGCCGGAGCCGACTTATTCCACGCATTTTATGGCGGAAGTGCTCCACGCTTCTTTTCCATCCAATACGTACCGGATGAATCCATACAACAACTGGCATCCCGATCTGAGGGAACTGGAGCAGAAAGTCAAAAGCCATAAGGCGATTGTCGGTATCCTGATTATCAATCCCGATAATCCCACCGGCTTTGTTTATCCGGTCGACGCACTCCAAAATATTGTCAGGATTGCCAAAGAAAATGATCTTTTTGTGATTTCCGATGAGACCTATATCAATATCGTCTATAACGGCAAAAAGACGGTGCCGTTGTGTGATATCATCGGCGATGTTCCGGCCATCGCCATGAAGAGCATATCCAAAGAAGCTCCTTGGCCCGGCGCGCGCTGCGGCTGGATGGAAGTGTATAACGCAGACAAAGACCCGATTTTTGCCCGCTTCATCAATACAATTCTACATCAGAAGATGTCGGAAGTATGCTCCACCACGCTTCCGCAAATGGCAATTCCCCTGATCATGACGCATCCGGAATATAAAAATTATTTGCGGGAGCGCACGCAGCATTACGAAAAGCTCTCCAATATTGCCTACGGCATTTTGAAAGATGTTCCTTTTCTGATTGCCAACAAAACCAACGGCGCTTTTTATATGACGGTCCTGTTCAACGAATCGGTGCTCAACGAACGGCAATTCCTATCGATTGAGCAGCCGGAAGTACGAAGTTATATCGAGACTCTCACCAAAGACATTGAGTACGACAAACGGTTCGTTTACTACTTGCTGGCGTCCACAGGTATCTGCGTAGTGCCGCTGACGTCATTTTTCTCGCCGCTGCTGGGTTTCCGTATGACGCTTTTGGATAAGGACGTTGATGAATTTGAATTTGTCGTAAAAACCATCGCCGCAAAGATTACAGACTACATTCATTCGAGCAAATAGATTCAGTTTTTAATGGAAGAACAACAACCTGATTTTTAAAATAAAAAGAGCAGAAGATTTGTTTTGAATAACCTTCTGCTCTTTATTTTTAGAAGTAACGCAATTTTTCGGGTAATTCTAGTATCTGCCACCGCCGCCGCCACGGTTTCCGCCGCCGCCGCTGCGATTTCCACCAGCGCCGCCGCCACGATATCCGCCACCGCCGCCGCCGCGGTTTCCGCCACCGCCGCCTGCGCCAAATTCCTTCTTCGGTCTGGCTTCATTGACTGTAATAGCCTTACCGTCCAGCATGCCGCCATTAAATTTCTGAATGGCCTGCGTGGCGCCTTCTTCTGTTTTCATTTCGACAAAGCCGAATCCTTTGGACTGGCCGGTAAATTTGTCTTTAATAATGGACGCGGAGGCGACTTCACCGGCTTCCGCAAAGTTTGTCTTCAGATCTTCATCCGTGACCTTGAAAGACAGGTTGCCGACATACAAATTCTTGTTCATTTTAGTTCCCTTTCTCTTTATGCCAATGGTTGGCATATGTTAAACCTTCGTTCCCCCGTGGGGTTCCACAAAGCATCGTCATCACCCCCATCCAGCTCCTGATTGAGAAGGAAGGTTGAAGGGAGGGCCGGTATGCCTCACCTGCCAGGCAATTGTTCTTGCCTGGTTTATCGATATCGCCTGCGACTTTTCATGGGTCGTTTTGTCTTTACCGGGCGATAAACAAAAAACCACCAGGACAAAAAGCGGTTCCGGTGGTTGCGTCTCATTGATTAAAAGATAGTCAGTATTCTAAAAAACAGCACGCTCTAACGTGGAGCATGATCACAATACCGGACAATAGTCAAGCGGGTTTTTACGCTGAACCATTCCTTATTTATGCGTATCAGGACGTTTTTCTGTTATAATCCCCCAAAACTTTGCGGTGAGACAATGCTTAAGCCGCCGCACGATAAGGGAGGAAACCATGTTTGAGTATATGTTGACGAAGGAACAGATTAAAATCCGGGACGAAGCGCGCGATTTTGTCAGAGGCATCCCACGCCAGATGATTCTGGACATGGATACGGATACCATTAAATTTCCCAAAGAGTTTTTGCGCGAAGCCGCCCAGCGGAATCTGATGGGCTGCCGCTACCCGAAAAAATGGGGTGGAAGAGACATGGACTGGGTGACGACCTGCATGATCATGGAGGAGGTTGGTGTGATTGGCTATGAATTTGCCTGTGTCTTCGGTGTGGGCGCGGAGTTGGTTTGCGATGCGATTATTCTGCACGGCACGGATGAGCAAAAAGAAAAATACGTCAAACCGCTTTTACGCGGCGACCTTTTTGCGGCGGAGTGTCTGACCGAACCGCGCGGCGGATCGGATTTCTTCGGCGCAACCACCAAAGCCGAAGACTGCGGCGATTTCTATCTACTCAACGGACAAAAACGGTTCATTGTCGGCGCGGAGGGCGCGGATTTTTTTCTCGTCTATGCTAAAACACATCCTGATGCCAAACCTCAGGATGCCATCACCTGTTTTATTGTTGACCGGGCGGAAGGTGTTGAAGTCAAATATCTGTATGGCCTGATGGGCTGTCGCGGCGGCGGCACGGGCCGGATCATTTTTAAAGATGTGAAAGTTCCCAAGGCCAATGTTGTCGGGAAGATGCAGGGTGCCAATGCCGTGTTCAATACCATGATGATTCCGGAGCGCCTGGGAACAGCAGCCATGACCATTGGCGCGGCGCGTCCGGCGCTGGAAATCGCCACGAATTATACTTCCCGTCGCAAAGCATTCGGCCAGGTCATCAACACATTTGAAGGTGTCAGCTTTCAGATTGCAGAAGCGGTGATGTTGCTCGATGCGGCACGCGCCATGGCTTATGCGACGGCGCGTGCGGTGGATGAGCGCGCGGATATGAATCTCATTCGCCGGATGGTGTCGCAAAGCAAAAAGTTTATCACGGAATCCTGTCAGAAGGTGGTCCATAATTCCATGCAGGTCATGGGCGGCATCGGCTATACAAATGTTTTTCCGGTCGAACGCATTTATCGGGACATCCGACTGGCGTCGATCTGGACGGGCACCAGCGAAGTGATGTCCATGATTACCGCGCATGAGTGGTATCGTGAATATTCCCGCGAAAAAGCCAAACAAAAAACACGGGACTGTGAAATGGACGCGCCCGAAGCGTCTGACGATGAAAAAATCTATAACGATGAAGATATGTGGAAGAAAGGCTGGTAGCCAGATTGTCATGATGTGGCCCACAGGCCCTGAGGCGCGAAAAGGCCTGTGGGCCGCATCAATTGGGTACACAATTGTTTTGTTGACGCGGATTAGACACAAATATGTTTCGCTGAAAAATAATTCTTCGCCGCTCGATAAAAATAATCTTCATCACTCTTCCTGTGATCTACATAAGATATCGAGCACTTAGCCGGAAGTTTTTCCCCTCCCGAAATCATGCAGACGATGTAGTGCTTTCCTGGCAAACTCCTTGCTTTTGTATCAATGGTTTTAAGGTGATAATACATTATTGGTTCAGGAGGTTTCATGGACGCTACGTTACAAACACTTCAGTATTCGGGCAATACGCTTTTTCTGATGCTGGGCGCCGTCATGATTTTTGCCATGCATGCGGGTTTTGCTTTTCTGGAAGTGGGCACGGTCCGCGAAAAAAATCAAATCAATGCGCTGGTGAAAATTCTGGCGGACTGGTCGATGTCCACGGTTGTTTACTTTCTTATTGGGTTTCCCATTGCCTACGGCATTAATTTCTGGATGGATGCAGGCAGCCTTGCAGATCTTTTAAACGGCAAGGTGGTGGCCGGTGCGCGCGGATTTGATCTGGTTCACTGCTTTTTCCTGACCACTTTTGCCGCTTGTATTCCTGCGATTATTTCCGGCGGGATTGCGGAGCGTGCCAAGTTCTGGCCGCAACTGCTGGCAGGCGCGATTTTGGCCGGGTTGTGTTACCCTTTTTTTGAATCGGTTATCTGGGGTCGCTTTACTTTTTTTCAGGATTGGCTTGTCGCCACGACCGGTCTTAAATTTCACGATTATGCGGGCTCCGTCGTTGTGCATTCCATGGGCGGATGGCTGGCGCTGCCGGCGATTGTGATTCTGGGACAGAGAATCGGGCGCTGGCAAAACGGCATCAGCCAGGGCATTCCCGTGTCCAATATTCCATTTCTGGCGTTGGGCAGCTGGATACTGGCTATCGGCTGGTTTGGCTTCAATGTCATGAGCGCTCAGGATATTTCAGCCATCAGCGGTCTGGTTGCGGTTAACTCGCTTTTCGCGATGGTGGGTGGCATTTTGTTTGCGCTGGTCTTTTCCAAAAATGATCCGGGCTTTATTCACAATGGCGCGCTGGCCGGTTTGATCGCCATCTGCTCCGGTTCTGATGTCGTTCATCCTTTCGGCGCTTTTCTGATCGGCGGTATCGCCTCCATTATTTTTATCTTCGGCTTCAAGCTGGAAACAGAAAGACTTAAAATCGACGATGTGCTGGGTGTTTGGCCGCTGCATGGCATCACCGGTTCGTGGGGTGGAATCGCGACCGGAATTTTCGGACAGAAAGTCTTTGGTGGTATGGGAGGTGTTTCTCTGGGCGCACAGGTGGCGGGAGCGTTTGCGGCGATCGTCGTGGCGCTGACCGTCGGAACGATGGTGTATTTAACCCTCAAGCATACGGTAGGAATCCGCCTGAGCCAGGCAGATGAAATGCGCGGCGCTGATCTCAGCATCCATAATATATCCGCTTACCCCGAACAGGATATCCGCCAATAGATTTTTATCATAAGGAGAGAATGTCATGAAATATATTATCGCTATTATTCAGCCGACGCGCCTGGAGGCGGTGAAAGAGGCGCTGAGTCACATCGAGGTGTTTCGTCTGACCGTGTCCGATGTTCAGGGAATCGGGCGGCAAAAAGGCCATACGGAAACTTATCGCGGCCATGAATATAAAATCAACTTCATCCGCAAGGTCAAACTCGAGATTGCCGTGGAAGACATGTATCAGGAACAGACTGTCCAGGCGATTGCCAAGGCTGCGCGCACCGGCACGGAAGGCAAAATCGGTGACGGGAAAATTTTCATCCTGCCGATGGATGACGTGATGCGTATCAGCACCGGTGAGCGCGGTCCGGAAGCGATTTAGTGGGACAGGTGATGACCCCGCTAGAGATTAAAGCACGCCTGACGGCTGCGCGCGATGCCGTTTTTTCTCCGGAACGTGTCATTGGCGAGCCTCTTGCGGCGCTTCACACATTCAGCCGGTATGTTGACGACGCCCTGCGCGCGATTTACCGCCGCCATATCGATCGACATGCCGCCGACAGGGACTATTGTCTGGTCGCCCTGGGCGGCTATGGCCGCAGTGAGCTTTGGCCTTACTCCGACATTGATATTCTGATTCTCCACCGCGACCGACATGGCTCGGAGACGCTTGGCGCTGTCGTGAAAGATTTCTGGAATATCGGTCTTACGATGGGCTGCGTTGTTCGCACGCTGGATGAGTGCCGCGCCATTATGGGCGAAGACCTGGCTACGGATACGGCTTTATTGGAAAGCCGCTATCTGTATGGCGACGACGGCTTATATGATTTGCTTCAAAAAGACTGTATCCGGCCTTATTTTAAAAAGAAGAAAAAAGAGTATGTCGAAGAAATGTCGGCCGCACTGCGCGAGGGGTTGTATTCCTCTGAAAATTCTCTGTACCGCATAGAGCCGAATTTGAAAAACGGCATTTGCACACTTCGGGACT
Organism: uncultured delta proteobacterium; assembly: GCA_903904655.1. Lineage (GTDB taxonomy): Bacteria > Desulfobacterota > Syntrophia > Syntrophales > Smithellaceae > UBA8904. Next base: position 18,544 of record CAIVDK010000039.1, read on the forward strand.
GTCAGCGTCTGCTGTGGGCGGAGCGTGTGAAACAAGGCACGGTTGGGTTTGCCCAGCTTCACGCCAAGTCTGGATTTTCCTTAGCTGAAACCAAAATGCTCGCGTCCGGCTACGACTTTCTCGCCGGCTTGCGTTCCGTGTTGCATGTTGCAGCGAGGCAGCGGCTGGATATTCTGGAAATGCAGTATCAGGATGCTATTGCCGCCCGCTATGGTTTCAAAGGAAAACACACCGGACGTCTTCTGGAGGTTTATTTCAAAACCGTTCGGGACATCCGCCTGTGCCTGCTGTCTTTTTTAGAGAAAGATCTTTCCGGTAAAAGCATTTGGAGCGACGTCCGCCGCCGGGTCAGTTCACTTGAAATCGAGCCCGGTATCTCGCTTTTGGACGGCATTTTATTTCTGCATGACAGAAAAAAATTTCAATTGGATCACCCCGAATCGGTTTTGCGGATCTTCAAACACTCGCTGACTTGTAAGGGAACTTTGAGCGTTGAACTGCGCAATAAAATCCGGCACGTCATCGAGGTTACGAATCCTGAAGACTTTAAATCTAAGGCGGCGGGAGATGTTTTTCTGTCTATTTTAGCCTGGCCGGATGCCCTGGGTCAGGTTTTGCTGACCATGCATGAAACCGGTCTTTTGTCGAAGATGATACCGCCATTTGCAGCGCTGACTTGCAAAGTGGAGTATGATCAATACCATGAATTTACCGTTGATCAACATTCTCTCATGGCCATAGGGGCCTGTGACGAATTTGCCGGAAACGCGGATGAGAAAATTAGGGGAATTTATGCCGGCCTTTCCAACAAAATGATTCTCCGCCTGGCTGTTTTACTGCACGACATCGGCAAGGCCGAAGCCGGCGATCACACGCAAAACGGCGCGGTGATCGCCGGGGAGCTCTGTGAGCATCTGGGATTAATGGGTGAACAGGTTTCACAAATCCAATTTCTTGTTGCGCATCATCTCAATATGTCCAATCTCTCGCTGCTCAGAGACTTCGAGGACCATAATCTGGATCAGTTTGCGGCGGAGATTACCGATGTTGAAACATTGAATCTTCTTTATTTATTGACCATTGCCGATATCCGCAGCGTGGGTCACAACACGTGGACGGGTTGGAAAGCTTATCAACTGGAGCAATTGTATGATCGTGTTTATCGCATTCTTGACCAGAACGAACACGGAACAAAGAATACGCAGCACATGCCTTCGGCGGGTTATCCTTATGTAGATGATCTGTTGCCTGGAGAGCGGGCAGAGCATCTACAGTGGCTGGCTCGGGTGGATAAAGATGGTTTGCATCTCCATCAAAAGGTTTTTGCCGGTTTTGAACGATTAATCGTCTGTGCGCCCGACCGGGTCGGATTGCTAAGCGATATCATTGGTTGCATGACGTCGGAAGGCTACAATATCCTGAGCGCAAAAATTCATTCCACACCGGATCAGAAAGTGCTCGATATTTTTCATGTCGAACCGCCGGATAAACCGCGGCTGACGTCAGAAAAACGGTTGGCGAACATTTTCCAAAAATGGGAACTGATCAAGAGTGATTGTGTCCGGGTTGATAGTCTGGTGTCTGATCGAATCAGAAAGTATCCCCCTCCATTACTTCGCGGCATCCATGAAAAAAAAATTATTGATATCCGTATCAACAATAAGGATTCCCTGGTGGCGACTATTGTTGAAATTGAGACGGCGGACAATTTCGGCCTTTTGCACAAGATTGCCTGGTGCTTTCATGAGAATAACATCAACGTCGTGGCCGCAAAATTATCCACAAGGAATGATCGGGCATGCGATGTCTTTTACGTGACGGACATCGACAAAAACAAGATCATGGACGATGTTGCACTTCATGGTTTAGTAGCCAGCATGGCTGCTCATTTGAGTTCCGGAATAACTCAGGTCATGTCATTGTAATATTTTGATTTTATTATTAATATTATGATTAATGGGCTCTGCATAACCCCGTCTGTAATGTCCTTTCTTCCGCTCTAAATATTTCTTGACAGGATGTTGATATTAGCGTAGGTGAGTCACCAAGGATAGATTGACTTGCGGTCAAATTTTGACCTCTTGTTCAGAAATCAGTAAGATTAAATACTTTCAGCACTTTGAAAAAAGTAACGCCCCGTCTAAAGCATGCGTATCAGGGGCAAATAGTTAATTCTTTAATGAAAAAGTGACGCAGGCGAGCTTTCTCGGGCGCTTCGCCGCTTAAGGTAAAAATAAAGTTTTAACGTGTTCACAGATAGCGGTGCACACATCAACTCCAATGAGTTAACTTACTCATTGCACACCTTAAGCATACTGGGCGCTCGTGTTTGCAGGCTTATTCCCAGTTAATCTATGGCATTTAAAAGCGGTGCTCGATGCTGCGGAAAATAAAGATTGGTGATGTTTTAAAAATTTTATGTAGTGATGAGTGCCTTGAATAAATGGATAAGTTATTTTTTTGGCGAAACGTTGAACAGACGTTTAAAAATTCAAAAATTTAAAACTAGGAGGAATATTTAACATGGCGGATGCAGGGAAGGTTCAATTGAAGGAAATATATCCGGTTACGGAAAAAATGAAGAAGAATGCCTGGGTCAGCGGAAGAGCTGCCTATGACGCATTGTGGAAAAAATCAGTCGATCAGCCGGAAGCTTTTTGGGCGGAAATCGCCGAGCAGCAGGTGACATGGTTTAAGAAGTGGGACAAAGTTATGGATTACAACTTTGATATTAAAAAAGGTCCCATCTATGTGAAATTTTTTGAAGGCGGAAAACTCAACGTTTCTTACAACTGTCTCGACAGACACCTCGAAAAACGTGGCAATCAAGTTGCGATTCAGTGGGAAGGCAACGAACCCGGTGAAGAAAGAGCCATTACCTACAAAATGCTGCATGAAGAAGTCTGCAAGTTCGCCAACGTTCTGAAAGCCAATGGCGTTACGAAGGGCGACCGTGTAGTTCTTTATATGCCGATGGTTCCCGAACTGGGAATCGCTGCACTGGCTTGTTCCCGGATCGGTGCCGTTCATTGTATTGTTTTCGGTGGATTCAGCGCCGATGCGCTCAGAGACAGAATTGTCAACGGTGAAGCTAAGGTGCTGGTTGTCTGCGACGGAACTTTCCGCGGCAACAAAGCCGTTCCCGCAAAAACAATAGCTGACGAAGCATTAACCCAGTCTCCGTCCGTCAAGGCTGTTATTGTTGTCAAGAGAGTCGGCGATAAAATCAAGTGCGATATGACTGCCGGCCGTGACAAATGGTATCATGAAGAAATGGCCAAAGTGGACGCCAAGTGCGAACCCGAATGGATGGATGCAGAAGATCCGCTGTTCATCCTTTATACATCAGGTTCCACCGGACAGCCCAAAGGCGTTATGCACACCACAGGCGGTTACCTGGTTTACGGCTCCTACACCCATAAAATCGTTTTCGATTATCATGATGGTGATATGTACTGGTGCACGGCTGATTTGGGCTGGGTTACTGGTCACACTTACATTCTTTACGGGCCGCTTTGCAATGGTGCGACATCCGTTATGTTTGAAGGCGTTCCCAATTACCCGACCTACAGCCGTTTCTGGCAGGTGGTCGAAAAATACAAAGTCAACATTTTCTACACCGCTCCGACCGCTATCCGCGCCATCGCCAAAGAAGGTGATGACTTCGTGAAAAAATGCGATATTTCCAGCCTCCGGATTCTGGGAACCGTCGGCGAGCCGATTAACCCCGAAGCATGGAATTGGTATTACAATATGATCGGTAAAGGCAATTGCCCCATCGTGGATACCTGGTGGCAGACGGAAACCGGCGGAATTCTGATTACCCCGCTTCCCGGCGCTATAGATATCAAACCGGGTATGGCCACTATGCCCTTCTTCGGCGTACAGCCGGTGCTTGTGGATGACGAAGGAAAAGAATTCAAAGATACAGTGGCCAGCGGCGCACTGTGCATCAAAGTACCATGGCCCGGCATCATGAGGGGCGTCTATGGCGATCCCAAGAGATTCCAGGAAACCTACTTTGAACAGTTCCCCGGCTACTATGTAACCGGTGACGGCTGCCGCCGCGACAAGGACGGCTATTATCAGATTACCGGCCGTATTGATGACGTTATCAATGTTTCCGGTCACCGCATGGGAACAGCCGAAGTGGAAAGCGCTCTGGTTGCTCATAGCAGCGTTGCCGAAGCAGCAGTTGTCGGTATGCCGCATGACATCAAGGGACAGGGCATTTACGCCTTCGTGACCCTGAAGACCGGCGTTGAAAAAACAGACGCTCTGAAGAAAGAACTGATCGCCCATGTTCGCGTAGTCATCGGACCGATTGCGACCCCCGATAAGATTCAGTGGGCAGATGGTCTTCCCAAAACTCGCAGCGGCAAGATCATGCGCAGAATTCTGAAAAAGGTTGCCGCGAATCAGCTAGACGAACTGGGAGATACCAGCACGCTGGCCGATCCGTCGGTGGTTGAAGACATCGTCAAAAACAGATTGTAGTATGAATGCCCGGTTCTCTCCCAGAGGGAATCGGGCGTTTTTATAGAATGAAAGATGTAAGAAAATTTTAAATGCACGTATCGCCCCATCTGTGCGACGTGCAGGAGAAGGAGGTTTTTGACAGTGAATATTATTGCATGCGTGAAGCAAGTGCCGGACACCGAAGCACAGATCAAGGTGAAAGCTGACGGATCGGGTATCGAGGAAGGCCAAATCAAATGGGTTATGAATCCCTATGATGAATTTGGTGTAGAAGAAGCATTAAAACTGAAAGAAAAAAATGGCGGCGATGTCACAGTCGTTTGCGTCGGCCCCGCGAGAGCCATGGAAACGATTCGGACGGCTCTGGCCATGGGTGCGGATAAGGGTGTGCACATCTGCGATCCCGCTTTTGACAAGGCCGATGCGTTTGTTGTAGCCAACGCTCTGGCCGCAGTGATCAAAACCCTGCCCCACGACATTATTTTTTGCGGACAGCGTGCTATCGATGATGACTCAGGGCAGGTCGGCGCCATGCTGGCTGAGGCTCTAGGTCTGCCGCAGTTAACGCTGGTCACCAAATTGGATTTTGCCGGCTCCTCCGTCAAAGTGATTCGTCCCATTGAAGGCGCACAACTTCTGATTGAGACAGCACTGCCCTGCGTTGTGACATGTCAGAAGGGTCTTAATGAACCGCGTTACGCGTCGTTGCCCGGCATCATGAAAGCGAAGAAGAAACCAGTTGATGTGAAAGACGCTGCCGCCGTTGGTATTGCCACCGACGCGAAAGCGACAGTAGCCAAGACTGTTCCACCTCCGGCCAGGCCTCCCGGAAAGATCATCTGCGGAGATGAGCCCGCGCAAAAGGCGGCGGAATTAGGCCGGTTACTCAGAGAAGAAGCAAAAGCTATTTAATTAAGAAGCGGAGGAATTAAAAATGGCAAAAGGAGTCATGATAGTAGCAGAACAGCGGGACGGCGCGCTCAGGAAAATCAGCCTGGAACTGGCCTCGACAGCCCGCAAGCTTGCCGACCAGACCGGCGATGAAGTCAGCGCCATTCTGCTTGGTTCAGGTATAGAAGGGTTGGCTATAGAGCTTGGCAAATACGGTGTAGACAAGGTTTTTGTGGGCGACAATGCCGCCATGGAACCTTACATCACCGAAGCGCACGCCGCCGTGGTCGCCAAAGTGGTTAAAGAAAATGATCCGGCAATCCTGCTTTTGGGTGCGTCGGTTCAGGGTAAAGATCTGTCCGCCCGCGTGGCCGCGAAATTAGCCACGGGTCTCGCCACAGATTGTACGGATGTAAAGCTTGACGGCGGCAAATTTGTTGCCATCCGTCCCATGTATGCAGGAAAGTGCTTTGGCGAAATCGTCACCAGCGCAACACCTGCGATGGCATCTTTGCGTCCCAATGTTTTTCCGGCGGCTGAAAATGCCAAAGCCGGGGCTGTTGTGAAAGTGGACGCGGCTGTGGATGCAGCGTCGATCAAGAGCAAAATTCTGGAAGTTCAGAAAGACACCAGTGGTAAAGTCGATTTGACGGAAGCCAACGTGATTGTCTCCGGTGGTCGCGGCATGAAAGGTCCCGAGGGATTCTCGATTCTCGAAGAGCTGGCCGAAGTGCTCAAAGGTACGGTCGGCGCGTCCCGTGCGGCAGTAGATGCCGGCTGGAAACTCCAGAAAGATCAGGTCGGACAGACCGGTAAAGTTGTTTCTCCGAACCTGTACATCGCATGTGGTATTTCCGGCGCCATTCAGCATTTGGCCGGCATGAGCTCATCAAAGTGTATTGTCGCGATCAACAAAGATGCGGAAGCCCCCATTTTTACGAAAGCGGATTACGGTGTGGTTGATGATCTGTTCAAAGTCATCCCCGAGTTGACGGCTGTTTGCAAGAAAATTGTTGCATAA
>CAIVDK010000040.1 GCA_903904655.1 uncultured delta proteobacterium
TATCAAACGTCCTCGAAAGAAAAGATCCTTGGCTCGGCCTGAACCAATCAGTCGAACCAATCGAAACGGCCCACCCCAACCCGCACTCACTCCCAGTTTTATCTCTGGCAAGCCCAACTTCGCATTTGCCGTACAGATGCGAAAATCCGCACATAGAGCCAGTTCAAGACCGCCACCAAGAGTGTGGCCATTCAAAGCCGCAATTAAAGGAATGGTAAGTGACTCCAGACGATTAAACACACGATGCCCAAGTTCTATCATGGCACGAGTATCCTTTGCATCCATGCCCTCCATTTCGTCAATGTCGGCGCCTGCAATGAACGCATTTTCACCACCTCCTGTCAGCAATAAGACTCGTACTTCCTCCCTTGCTTCTATCTCATCCAGGATATGATCCAGAGCACTGATCATATCCGTATTGAGGGCATTCATATGGTGCGGCCGATTTAACGTTAGCCTGGCGAATGCGCCTGTAAACTCAAGATTCCAGCCTTCCTTCATTGGTAACTCCTTGATCTTTCTCAAGCTGCGTGACTGGCAAAGAAGCGACTGATTTCCGCTTCGACGATTCCTGGCGGAGGAACACTCTTATTGAATAGTTTGGCTGCCATGAGCGCCTGATTGAGGATCACAGACGTTCCTCTGATAATCGTCAAACCTTGCGCCAGTGCAATCACAATTAGAGTCGTATCTATAGGCTCATAGACCGTATCGTAAATAACGGAGTTCTCTCGCAAGCTATGACTATGGGTAATCAGAAGCGCAGGACCGGATTTCCAGAATCGTATATATGCCAGTTTTCCCCGAGATTATTTTCGAAACTGTTTCCACAATAAATTCGCGCAAATAATATCAAATGGCTACCTGTACCCCGGAAGTCATTAAAATGTTTCTTGCGTACTCAATCTCTTCGGCAGAAGGCATCTGTTCTTCGCCCATGGGCCAATGACGTCCGAGTTCTTCATGCTTTGGCTGACCCAGCCGATGGAATGGAAGAAGATCGATCCGCTCTACCGTTCGCAATTCGGTCACAAAATCAGCGATCGCCCGAAGATTGCGCGCATCGTTATTTATGCCGGGGATTAACGGAAATCGAACGACAAAGGGCACTCCGTAACGTGTCGCACGTCGCGCGTTCTCCAAAATCTGGCAGTTATCCACACCGGTAAATAACCGGTGCTTTTCCGGATCCATGTGTTTAATGTCATAAAATACGAGGTCGCACGTTGTAATCAAACGAAGCAAATGTTCCCAATCACCGTGACCGCTTGTATCCAATACCGTGTGATAACCCTTGCGACGACATTCATTGAGTATATCGAATGAGAAATCTGCTTGATTAAGCGGTTCACCTCCGGAGAGCGTAATTCCTCCTCCGGAGCGTTGATAGAAAGCTTCGTCACGTGCCACTTCCTCGAGCACCTCGCTGACACTCAATTCTCTTCCATATCGAAGCAAAGCTCCCGAAGGGCATGCATCAATGCAGTTGAAGGAAAGCTTGCAGGCATGCCTGTCCAAAACAATCTCACCGCCCATCTTCCTGTTGAGGGCGCCAAAAGCGCAATGTGGAACACACAACGTACAACCTTCGATACACCTGGATTTTCTGAACGCTAGTTCAGATTGTGCCTGTTGAGTCTCCGGATTCGAGCACCATCTGCAACGAAGTGGACATCCTTTCAGAAAAATGGTCGAACGAATGCCAGGACCATCAGACAAGCTGAATCGCTGAATCCTGGTAACAAAACCAAGACCCATGTTCAATCCAGCCCCAGTTCTGATCGCTTGATAATGTCATCCTGCATTGCCTTAGGCAACGATGTAAATTCAGCTGCATAAGCAGCAACACGTACAACCAGGCCCGCATACTTATCCGGATCTTTCTGGGCAGCGATGAGCGTAGCAGTATCATGTATATTGAATTGCGCATGGTAGCCACCCAATTCCATGTACGTTCTAACGAGATCAATAAATTTATCCTCGTGTTTTACCAATGAGGACTGTGTGATCTTCATGTTTTGCAAAGTGCCAGTTGTTATTTGGGACTGCTCAATCTTCGTCATAGACTTAAGTACTGCTGTTGGGCCCTTTTCAACCACACCTTGGGAGGGAGACATTCCATCAGCCAGTGGTGACAGGGCAAATCGACCGTCCGGGGTTGCTGACACACTCTGCCCCAGCGCTACGTGTGCCGAGACTGAATATAGCCCCGGGTAGTAGGGTACTCCTCGGGGGCTTCGATATGAGGCCATCTTGCTGCAATACAGTTCAGCAATCTCAGCCGCAAGAGAATCAACTGCATCGTCATCATTTCCATATTTCGAAGCACCATGGACGCACCGCCTTCTTAGAATCTCGGCTCCTGCCCAATTTGTTCTTAGTGCTTGCATGAGCTCTTCCATGCCAATGATGTTTTCATGGAATACAAGGCGACGAACTACCTCCAAAGAATCAGCAACGCTTGCTAATCCTACCCCGACCAATCCAGGAATTGCATAACGAGCACCTCCCTCCCAAACTGGTACACCCCGTTCAAGGCAATCCTGCGTCATGACGCTACACAAAGGCTGAGGATTCAATTCTCGATGAACTTCTTCAATAGCGATTGCTTGAATTACCGCCAGTCGGATTGCATGATCTAGCTGCTGTGAAAACGCCGCCATCAGAGCCGGGAAAGAATCAAATTTTTCTGCCTCACCTGTGCAAGGCCCAATCTGACATCCACTTAGCATGTCAACGCCATTATTCAGAGCAAGCTCTAAAACCTTGCCAAGATTCACAAGGCCCATCTGATTGTTGCCCCAAACTTTGCCTTCAACTCCGGCTGTTACACAACCAATTACCACTGCGCCACAGCGTATTTCTTCCTCAGTCGCACCTTTGGCCAGCAAGTGATTACGCACTATTTCGAAATTGAAGAATTTTGGCTTCATTGCTACCGGTAAAGCCTTGGCTGACTTCATTAACACATCACGATCAATTCCCGGGTGATACATGACTGCGATATCTGGTCGTGGCAGTCCAATTTCTTTCTCAACATCCAATATCAGTTTAGTCAACTCGTTTGATGCGTCACTCCCATCCGCATTCACGCCACCGATAGTCGGCTGTTCTGATACGGGGTGACCCGACCAGATCATTGCCGTCGTTTTCTTTGGAAGGAA
>CAIVDK010000041.1 GCA_903904655.1 uncultured delta proteobacterium
AAAATGGGCTTCTGGGTTGCCTCAGCCAGAAAAACAACCGTGGCAATTTCCTTTGAGGGAATGTAGCCGGCCTTTGTCAGTCTCGATTGAACATCCACAATACTTTTATATTCCATGAATATATTAATCCTTTCTGAATTAATATATTGACAAGAGCGTTCTTTTGTCAATCATAATGAGAAAAAATGTTGGTGGCGTTTTATACGGAACATATTTCAATGAAGTGATGACCAGACTTGAAAAAAGGTGATTTGACTATTATACACTAAATTATATAAGGAGATTAATCAATGACATGGGATGCTGTTATTAACATTTTTCAGGGTGTCGATACGCTGGTCTTATCTTTTTCTTCTAATCCTGCCCTGGCCATAGTCAGAATCGGACTCATCTTTCTAGGATGTCTGCTGGTTTATCTTGGTAAAAAGGGCACTCTGGAGCCTTTGCTCATGATCCCCATGGGACTGGGTATGGCCACTGTCAATGCGGCGATCATGTTTTTTGATCCGTTGAATCTGCATGGCGGCATGGGCACACTTTTTGTGGAAGCACAGGCCGGGGCGACCGCAGACGCTGTAAAGAATGCCGCCGATCTGATGACGATCTTACAGATTGACTGGCTGCAACCCATCTACACGTATACCTTCAGCAACGGGCTGATCGCCTGTCTGATTTTTATGGGAATAGGCGCGCTGTTAGATGTGGGTTACGTCATGGCGCGGCCTTTCCAGAGCATGTTTATTGCTGTTTGTGCCGAACTGGGAACGATCGTTACACTCCCTATCGCCCAGATGTTTGGTTACACGCCTCAGCAGGCAGCGGCCATCGCCATCGTCGGCGGCGCCGACGGCCCGATGGTGCTCTTTACTTCCTTGCGTCTGGCGCCGGAACTTTTTGTCCCCATTGCCATCATCGCTTATCTTTATCTGGGGTTTGCTTACGGTGGGTATCCCTACCTGGTCAAATTGCTGGTGCCGAAGAAACTCATGGCCATCAAGCCTGCGCCACCTAAAAGGAAAAGAGAGATTACGTCCGGTGAAAAAATGCTTTTTGCCGTTGTCGCCTGTGTCTTTTTATCCTTCCTGCTTCCGGTTGCCGCGCCGCTGTTTTTCTCGTTATTCTTCGGCGTGGTTGTCCGGGAATCCGGCATCAAAGAATATATTCATCTTTTACAGGGACCGGTTCTCTATATATCCAGCATGTTTCTGGGACTGCTCTTGGGAGTGCTCTGCGATGCCAACACGATGATGGATCCAAAAATATGGCCCCTGCTGCTTCTGGGCGTTTTGTCCCTTTTAATTTCCGGTATCGGCGGAATTATGGGGGGGTATGTGTTGTACTTTTTATCAGGCGGCAAATACAATCCCGCCATCGGCATTGCCGGTGTCAGTTGTGTGCCGACCACGGCTAAGGTTGCCCAAAAAATGGTTTTCAAGGTTAACAAGACGACTATTATTTTACCGGAAGCGCTGGGTGCTAATATCAGCGGGGTTATCACCACAGCGATCATTGCCGGTATTTACTGCAGCTTGCTCGCGAAATAGACAAGGAGGGTGTTATGGGCGGATGGACCGCAGCTTTTTTTACCTATTTGTTAACGATTATTATCGCATCATTCTGCGCCGGTATGATTCATCTGATGGTTGCACTGATGGATAAGCGTTCTAAAAAGAAGAGTTAGTCTCCGGGAAAATCGTCCGGACTTCGTCAGACTTTTCAGACATTACGGCTTGAAATCAAGCGTAAATTCTGCTTTATCTATCTGACGAAGGTAAATTCAATATGGCAACAAAAACCACCCCCGTCGAAAAGAATGATCGATGGGTTTCATCAGCGCTGAAAGTCAATCTGGAAAGGACGGCGGTAGACGTCCAAATACCGCAGCAATACGCGCCGATTCTGCAGATTGTCAAAGATCACTATGGCTTGCAGAAAAAAACACGTGAGCTTTTGACAGAGCTCAATCATCCTTATGTCAATTGGGAATATGTTCTCAAAGAACTCAAGTCCATCTCCATCGGCGATTTTTATATTTACAACAATCATCCGGAGGGACTGACCGCTTTATCCATCCTGCTGACGATTTATTTTGACGTCCTGAAATCGCCTGCGTCCGAAGATGTGAAAGACAGCGCCGTTCATTATTTATTTGACTACGCGGACGCGATTATTACGCAGAGCAATGAGCTGCTGGGAAGAAACCTGTCTTTATTTCCGGGACTCATCACCTCGCTGATGAACATCGCCGATGCGGAATCCGCTCTGTTCAAGAAATGCTCATCCTATCTGAAAAGAATTATCCGGGCGGTTGCCGAAAAGAAAGTGGTGATTGCCACGCCGCCTTTCGATTTGCTGCTCTATAAGATGTTTCGGGCGACGTATTCCTTCTGGCTGACTCAGCCCGACCCGGCTTTATGGCTGATTGCCGAGAGCAGGGCCGATGCGTTGTTCGATGAGAAGACTTATATGGAATTGATCGAGCCGCTAAGCCATCACCACTTCCGCAAGATGCTCCTGAATCTTGAAGCGCTTTACCCACGGGACGGCGAAAAAGCGGGAGCGCATATCGGGGACTTTTTACCCCTGCCGGATTATTTCCAGATCATCGACGGCTACCTGCATGTGGCCGACGCACTGGAAAAGTCTCAGGCTTATCAGGGCCGTCATCTGATTAAACTGGATTTCCTCTTCGGGATTATGAGTGTGCCGGGGCTGCGGGATATCCATGTCAGCGCCATGCGGGAAATCAATCACTCGCTTCGGCTGGTTTTTCAGGAGGAAAAAAAGGAAAATCTGGACGGCTTTGTGCGGAAGATTTTCATTTTCTTAAAAAAGAATACATCACAAAACGAATTTCGCGGCGCGAGCGTCGATTGCATTATCACGGCGGCCAGGGAGGTTTTCTCACAAAACGCCCACCCGTTGGTGGAAGCATTCATTGATGAACTGATTGCCTACGGATTTGAATATCCGGAAATTCAAGGATCGACGACGGATTGGCAGGTGCAGGTCAATCCCGAACATATTCGAGCCATCCGCGTCTGGCTGGAAATTATTGCCATGAAGCCGCGCTGGACGAAAAGATTAATCTCCGCCCTGATCATCAATTTAAAAATCGGCGGGATATTTATTCGCGATACGGATCTGATCCAGCGCGACATTTCAAGGCTGCTCAACACGGATATCGGCCCAGCTTACAACTTAATCAAACAGCTTTTGCGTGTCTTTCCCGTGTATTTCAGTGAAATCGGTGCGGAAGGGGAGCTTCGGGACATTACCACCCGCGTGGATGAACTATCATCTCGCAACGACCGGTTGATCGATTTCTTCCGCAAGCAATCCCATGTGGAAAGCAATAGTCTGCTGGTCGAGTTTATCGAGGACATTTTCCGCTACTGGTTTACCGGCGACAAAAATTTCATTCGCACGCACATTCCGGATGAAGTGTTCGAGCAGGTGATGAATTCCGGCATATATTTTAATGGTATGCATCAGTCGCTCATCCGTCTTTTTTCCAAGATCGACAGCCAGCCGCGAAAATTTCTGGAATGGGATCAGACTAAAATTGCCAGGGAAATTCAGCAAATCACGGATGTTTCCGAGACGGATAAAGAGCGCGTTTCGCTGATGATCCGTATTTATCAACTGATCTATAAAAAGTATTATCCTCAGTATTTTGATTTGCTCAAAGACCTGGAGTCTGTCAATGCTTTTGCCACGCAGGATATCCAGTCTCTGAAACGATCGCTGGGCTCTAAAAACCACTACCGCAGCCTGACGATCATCCTGAAATTCCTTGGCGCACTCAAAGCCAGAATTCTTTCCGGACAGAAAACCCAGTCTTTTGAAAATATCTACTATAAAAGGCATATTGCCGCGGGCATTCCATCCATGTACGGAACCTATCATGAGGAAAAGTTCGACGCGTTGGGGCTTACGCTGCGCCTAGAGAGCCTTGGAGAAATGTTGTTTGAAGAACTGATCAAATCACTGAATCTGAAATTCATCACCAAGCGCACCATTATCAAGATTCATGCCTATCTATGGCACTATCTCGGCGCACTGGAACTGGAGGGCATTTCCACCGAAGGACTGGTGGCTAAAGTCAAATATGTTACGAGCGCTCTGCCCATCAAACAATTCTCCGTGGATCAGTATCTTGATATTTTCCGGTTTATCTCCAAAGGCATTCAGGATATCATCCGCGATTATTATATCGACGCCCACAGTATCAATCTGCCGGTGATTGTCCGTCAGATCAAGATGCCTTTAGGTAATATGGACACCAAAGGTGACCCGCCAAGGCAGGATGAGCTGGTTTATCAGCAATCGGAGAACTTCATCCGCGGCATCATCTCGGCGGCCTTCGGATTGCAAGTGCTGGATAATTTCGTTCACGCCATTATTAAAACGCTCAATGCGGAATTGGAAAAATTCAAGGACAACAAGAGGATTCTCAATCTGCTGATGGATTATAATCCTGAACTGGCTGTTTCTTCCATTTATAGCAAGAATGCCCAGCTCGACAATCAGATTCTTCTGGGGAACAAGGGCTATTTTCTCAAAAAGCTGGTTTCTTTCGGTTTTCCGGTGCCGCCGGGTTTTATCATTACCACGGAAGTGTTTCGTGGCTATGATGCCGTCTATGGTTATAAGTATATATTCAGCGATCTGGCCGCGCGTGTCAACAAGGGGATCACCGCGCTGGAAAAGAAGACCGGCCGCAAATTCGGCGACCGCAACAATCCTCTGCTTTTGTCGGTCAGAAGCGGCGCCACGGTTTCTCTGCCCGGGATGATGCGCTCTTTTTTAAATGTGGGCATCAACGCCTCCATTGCGGAAAATCTCAGTGGGAGAAAGGATTTCCAGTGGGCGGCCTGGGATTGCTACCGTCGCTTTCTCCAGACCTGGGGTATGTTTCAGGGACTGAGCCGCGATTTTTTTGATGCCATTATGGACGACTTCAAACAAAAATATGGTGTGGAAAGAAAAATTAAATTTCCGCCCGACCTGATGAAACAAATCGCCCTGTCATACAAGAAAGGCATCCTCGACAGCGGCATTCCGCTGGCGGATGATCCGATGCGGCAGTTGCGCCATGCCATTTTGCATGTTTTTGATTCCTGGTATTCGGAGCAGGCCCGGATTTATCGTCATCAGATGCATTTATCCGATGAATGGGGAACGGCCGTCATCGTGCAGGCGATGATTTTCGGCAATCTCCATGAACGGTCCGGGTCGGGCGTAATTTTCACGCGCGATCCGAAAAGCGCCTCATCCGATGTTACGCTGTGTGGCGATTTTATCTTCGGAGTTCAGGGCGATGATATTGTGTCTGGTCTGGCCGAAACCTTTCCCATTTCGGAGCGTCAGCGAATCGCCGAACATCGCAATACGGAAATATCTCTGGAAGCCACCTTTCCTGCCATCTATGACGAGTTGATCAAAATAGCGGAAATTATGATTTACGAAAAAGGATTCAATCATCAGGAAATTGAGTTTACGTTTGAAGGTCCCGAAAAAGATCATCTGTTTTTACTGCAAACGCGCGATATGGATCAGACCAAAGCAAAAAGCCTGCGGCGGTTTAAGGACACGGTCTTGCTGCACGCCGCCATGCTGGGCACGGGGATCGGCGTAAGCGGTGGCGCGCTGTGTGGCCGGGCCGTTTATTCCGAAGAAGACATTAATCGTTTTCGCAAGACGGAACCCAAAACGCCTCTCATTCTCGTGCGTCCCGATACTGTTCCGGATGATGTCGGCGTCCTTTTGCAGGTTGAGGGGCTCCTGACGGCCAAAGGTGGCGCAACCTCTCATGCCGCCGTGACCATCCCGCAACTGGGCAAAGTCGGTGTGGTGGGTCTCAGTAAACTGAAGGTCTATGAAACAGACGGTTATGCCACGCTGGAAGGGCACACCATCAGGACGGGAGATTTTATCTGTATCGACGGCTGGAGCGGCGCTCTCTATTTAGGAAAACATGAAAGAGAAACAGATAAATATTATTCAATCACCCTCTGAAATCTTTGAAAATCCCCCCGCTTTTCGTGAAAAGGAAAACGGGGGGATTTGTCTCGATGGGTATGCCGCTTATTGAATATTCTTGTGGATGTAGACGGTCAAATCGCCCAGTCGATTAGTGTAGCTGCCGTATTCGTTATCATACCAGCCGAAAATTTTGGCATGGACCACCGGTACCTTCAGGGTTTTCTCGCCAATGCCCTGGAGGAAGCCCACCGGCAGATTCGGAATATGAGAAAGATCAACCGGAATGAAAGCGGTTCGCGTGTGATTGAACTGGCCTTCAATAATAACCGCCGCGTCTTCGCCGATCAGATCGGTTGAAACATTCTGCTGCATCGTAAATCTGACCAGCTTTTCCGGATTACCTTCCGCAGTTTTGCGGTAAATATCATTGAGCTTTCTGGTGTCGATATCGGCTGCGTCCCCCGCTTTGTTCTGGCGTGCTTGAAACGTCGCATTCAGTATGATGAGCGACATCGTATTGGTCGGCACACGGATGGAGTCGCCCATGAACCCGATGTTTTTAACTTCCGGAATAACCTCAATCAGGGCCTGCGCGGCGCCCGTCGAGGTAAGAATAATATTGTTCAGGATACTGCGTGTTTTGCGGATATCTTTTTCACCGGACTTCGGCATCTTATCCAGGACACTCTGTGTATTGGTGACTGCATGGATCGTGGACATGGACGCTGTCAGAATCGTGCTGGTTTCCTCATTGTCCAGAAGCGGCTTGACCATGTGCGCGAGCCCCGTGGTGGTGCACGACGCGGCGGAAACCAGCAGGTGCTTCTTTCGGTCGAATGCGGTGTGGTTAATACCGTAAATCAGGGTTGTGGTGTCGTCCGGCGTGGACAGAGCCTTATTTTTGATCTTGAACGGTGCAGAATGGATCACCACCTTGGCGCCGCCTTTTAGGTGACCCCGTATCGATCCTTTTTTATCGTCCACGGGAACGGTTGGATCTTTGAAATTGCCGCTGCAATCCACAACAATATCCGCGCCGTATTGACGCCAGGGGATATTGAGGGGATTCCTCTCTTCGCGCAGAATGGTCACCGGTATGCCGTCGATAATCATTCTCCCATTTTTGTCGTCCGTGATTTGGATACAAGGTTGCGCTTTAATGCCGTAGAGAAAACGGTGGAGCAGTCCATAAGTGCCATCCGCTTCAATCAACCGGGCAATCGTGTCCATCCCCATGCCCACGTCGCGGCCCAGGTTAACGACGATCTCCTTGAAGTACTTTCTGCCGACGTGATGCCACAGGCTCAGCTTGCCAATGCGTCCTAAACTGTTAATTCCGAGTACCGGCAATCTGCTTTCCGACTTGCTACTTTTTACCATGATATATTTCCTCCTTTACCCCCGTAGTGGCGGGAATGATTTTATTGTGTTGTGAAAGGGAGATGCAAAGGCGCATAGAACCCCAATGATAATTATGGAAGATATGTTCGTATAAATATTGCGCAAGTCCGATATCCATGATTCACTGAGATCATTTTGGGAAGACCGCTATTTTCTTATCGGAAACACCGGTCAAAGTCAAGAGCTTAAAGGATAAAATAAATAATATTAAAAGGATATAGTCAGCACAGATACTCAATTTCACATCTTTTTTTGTCGATCATCTTTAAGGGAACCCTCCACAATGATTTTCTGCCCGTCATAATTATATGTTGCCACGGTGATGTTCCGCGTATGGATTTTTTCGCCTTTGAATTCCCAAACAGATTGCATCAGCTTGCCTCGGTGATGCCGTCTTGCATCTTATGGTATTCCAGCACGGCCGCTATGGAGCGCGCGGCACGCTCGGGATCCTGGTAAATGGGCACACCCTGGTCGAGCAGAAACCGGACCATTCTTTCCTGAAGACTCCGGTAAGTGAAACCGATGATCGGTTTATCGGGGTGAAGCTTGGTCAGGCTGAAAAAGGTACTGGCATATTGCGCTATCAGTTTGTCCATCTCCATGGGAATAGACGCCGCAGGCACATCCATTTCTTTCAGAATGCGCTCGATAAAGAGACCCGGAGACAGGAAATAGGCCAAAAGCATATCTGCGTTCTTCTCCTGCAGCAATATATCCGGAATATTAAAGTAGTCTTCTGCGGGATTTTTACTGAATGTCATATCAACCGGGTTTGCCGTGCTGGCTGTCTTGGGGATCAACGGCTTGAGCTTTTCTAATGTTTCGGAAGAAAGCGGCGGTAGTGCGAGGCCTGCCCGTCCGCAAGCATCCGCCGCTGTGGCTCCGGGGCCTCCTGAGTGGGTCTGGATGATAATTCTGTTTCCCAATGGTCTTGGGAGCGTTCCCAAGGCGAGTGCATAATCAAAGAGTTCCGTCAGTGTCTGTGCCCGGATGATGCCGCATTGTCTGAACACGCCGTCATAGATCTCGTTGGGACCCGACAGGGAGCCCGTATGAGAACGGCCCGCATTCTTACCCGCCTCGGACCCGCCCACATAAAGGGCCACGATGGGTTTACGGGCGGTTATCGCTTTGGCCGTTTCAATAAACTTTTTCCCCCGGGCGATCCCTTCAATATAAAGGGTGATGACCTTTGTGTTGGGACAGGCACCCAGGTATTCCATGCAATCGACAATATCGATATTGGCCTCATTCCCGACACTGAGCGCCGCGCTAAAACCCATTCCATGGCGATGAAGGTAATCAAATATTTGCGTAATAAAGCTCCCGCTTTGGGAGGCAAGGCCGACGAAACCGGGGGGGCCTTCTGCTTGAATGGGTGTGGGATTCAGCTTGATGTGAGGGTTGGCAACGCCAAGACAGTTAGGTCCGAGAAAACGGATGCCGTACTTAAGGGCGATGGCCTCCAGCTTTCTTTGCATCTCGACGCCTGCCAGGCCCGCTTCCCTGAAACCTCCGGATACTACGATAGCATGCTTGATGCCTTTCTTTCCGCAATCATCGATGGTTTGACAGACAATCTCTGTCGGCAGGACGATAATCGCCAGGTCTGGGACCTCGGGCAGATCCATAACGCTGGTATAGGCCTTACGTCCGCGTACTTCTTTTTCGGTCAGGTGAATCGGGTATATTTCCCCTTCATAACCCAGGGCCTGCATGGATGAAAGCATGATCGATCCCATGCGCATGAAAGTATTGGAAGCACCGAAAAAGGCAATGCTCTTTGGATTGACAATTGGATACAGAGGACTTTCCTGAATTGAACGGATCATTTCTTTCCCTTCTCAAATCGATTGATGCTCAGATTATTTTTAAAATACTCCCGCAAAAAAAATACAATGTTCCTCGCATATGATGATCAAGAGAAACATCGTTACGCAAGGTCGTTACCAGATAATCTCCTATTATTCAAGAATGCATCCGAAAAATTTTTAACAATAAAGATTGACAGGCCGGTATTTTTTAAAATAAGAAACGACATGATAAAAATAATCACAGCCTGAGGTGCCAGACAATGATTGATCCCAGCTCTTTAATTCAGAATGCGAAATCACGCGGCCAAAAAGCCTTAAATGAATATGATTCCAAGTTAGTTCTTGCCGCTTTTGGTGTCCCCGTATGCCGGGAGGTTCTGGCATCTTCAGCGAATGCCGCGGTTGCGGAAGCTCTCAAGATGGGATTCCCCGTTGTTCTTAAGGCATCGGGAGAGAAACTGGCGCACAAAACTGAAGCAGGCGGCGTTGTGTTAAATGTGAAGAATGAAGAGGAAATCCTATCCGAAGGCCGGCGGCTTCTGGCGATTCCGGGATGTGAGTCCCTGTCCGTGCAGGAGATGATTGTGGGAGCCCGGGAACTCGTCTGTGGCCTGACTCGCGACCCCTCATTCGGACCGGCGGTGATGTTCGGTCTCGGGGGAATTTTAACCGAGACGTTGAAAGACACCGTTTTCCGGATTGCTCCTCTCACCCTGTACGATGCAAAGGACATGATGTCGGGGATTCGAGCCCATGATATTTTAAAGCCCTTTCGTGGAGAAGAGGCGGTCGATACGGAGCTTCTGGCAAAGATTCTCGTGGCGGTGGGAGCAATCGGCCTTCAATACGAATCAATTGCCGAGATCGATATCAATCCCCTCAAGATTCGCCGTGACGGCAAACCCGTTGCCGTGGACGCGCTGATTGTGCTCGCATCCTGACTCATTAATTATCGCCCAGCAGATTCACGATCATTTGGTCGTGGATATCGGTACCGGGATTCCCATGGCGGCCGGGATTCTGGTCCAAAAACCCATGTCCCTAATAGTCATAACAAAGTATACAAAAAAGTAATCAGACATTATTCTGTCTAAATATTGCGCAAAATTATCTGATGGAGTATGATTTATACGACAAATCATATCAGGTTTTTGATGCTGGATAATCATTCCGGAGACGAAAATGCTTGATAAAAAAATAGTTCCTAAGGAGATCACCGTGTCCAAGCATGTTCAAATGAAGAAATGGGAAGAGGCGGCAGTCAAAGAGTTAAAAGAAAGACCTTTGGAATCCCTCAACTGGGAAACACCGGAAGGTATTGTTATTAAGCCCATCTACACCGCTGAAGACCTGGAGGGGCTCGATACCGTCAACACCCTTCCCGGCTTTGCCCCGTACCTGCGGGGGCCGTCGGCCACCATGTATGCCAACCAGCCCTGGACCATCCGCCAGTACGCGGGATTTGCCACCGCCAGAGAATCGAATGAGTTTTACCGGAAAAATCTATCCGCCGGGCAAACGGGTTTGTCCGTGGCTTTTGATCTGGCTACGCACCGGGGTTACGATTCCGATCATCCCCGCGTCGCGGGGGACGTCGGCAAAGCAGGCGTGGCGATTGACTCTGTTGAAGACATGAAAATCCTTTTCGATAAGATTCCCCTGGATAAAGTCTCTGTCTCGATGACGATGAACGGTGCGGTGCTGCCTGTTCTTGCTGGATATATCGTGGCCGCAGAGGAGCAGGGTGTCGAGCAACGGCTGCTGGCCGGTACCATCCAGAACGACATTCTCAAGGAATTTCTCACTCGCAATACTTATATTTATCCGCCACGTCCCTCGATGCGGGTGGTCTCCGATATTATTTCCTACTGCTCAAAAAATATGCCGCGTTACAACACCGTTTCCATCAGCGGTTATCATATCATGGAGGCGGGTGCGGATTCTGTTTTACAGGCGGCCTTTACATTGGCCGACGGCAAGGAATATATCCGTGCCGCCATTGACGGTGGCCTGAAGATTGACGATTTTGCGCCGAGGCTTTCTTTCTTCTTCGGCGTGGGCATGAACTTCTTCATGGAGATCGCCATGCTGCGCGCGGCGCGCTACCTGTGGCATAAAATCGTTGGCGAATTCAACCCGACCAATCCGCGGTCTCGTGTTCTGCGTACGCATGTGCAGACGTCCGGCTGGAGTCTGACCCAGCAGGATCCCTACAACAACATTGTCCGCACCACGCTGGAAGCGCTTGCAGCGGCGCTCGGTGGCACACAGTCGTTGCACACCAACTCATTTGACGAGGCGGTAAGTCTGCCCACGCCGATTTCCGCGCGCGTTGCCCGCAACACGCAGATCATTATTCAGGAGGAATCGCAAATTTGCCATGTGATCGATCCCCTCGGCGGTTCATACTATGTCGAATCCTTAACGGCATCGATTATCCGGGAAGCCCGGAAAATCATGGATGAGATCGAAGATCTGGGTGGGATGGCGCGCGCCATTGAAACCGGCATGCCGAAATTGCGCATCGAAGAATCCTCCGCCCGCCGTCAGGCTAGGATCGACCAGGGCAAAGACACCATCGTCGGCGTCAACAAATACAAAGTCAAAGAAGAAACACCGATTGAAGTGTTGGATATTCCCGGCAGCGTCCGCGACGAGCAGATCGCACGCCTCAAGGACATCAAGGCCAAACGTGACAATGCGGCTGTACAAAAAGCCCTGGAGAAGATTACAAACATGGCCGAGAAGGGTGGCAACCTGTTGGCCGCGTCAATTGAAGCGGTAAGACTGAGAGCGACGGTGGGAGAAGTATCCGACGCCATGGAAAAAGTATTCGGCCGCTATGTCGCGATAACGCGTGTCATTTCCGGCGCTTATTCCTCCGAATATGGTGATAGTGACGTCATTGATGCGCTGCGCGCGCGGACAGAGAAGTTTCTTACGAAAACAGGCCGCCGTCCCAGGCAACTGGTGACCAAAATGGGGCAGGATGGTCATGACCGTGGGATCAAAGTGGTTGCTACAGCTTATGCGGATATTGGCTTTGATGTGGATATCAGTCCGATGTTTCAAACCCCGGAAGAAGCGGCCAAAATGGCCATCGAAAACGATGTGCATGTGGTGGGCGTATCGAGCCTTGCCGCGGGACACAAGACCCTTGTTCCTCAGTTGATAGAAAATTTGAAAAAAATGGGCGGTACGGATATTCTCGTGGTTGTCGGCGGCGTGATTCCCCCCGCGGATTATGACTTCCTGTATTCCCGAGGCGTCAAAGGTATCTTCGGGCCGGGCACAGCCGTTACCGACTCGGCGGACAAAGTGCTTCAGTTGCTGGAAGAAAAGTACCTATAAAACAAAGAAGGGAACGGTCTGGCCATTCCTAATATCGATCATTTGTTTGTGGATGAAACGATTCCACAGGTTCCCCCCTTCCTGGTTTATTTGATTGAGTTATTTTTAAAACTATGCAAGATTTTGAACATTAATGATTAAAATGCTGTAATGTTGCTATCTTAAAAGCAGCACATAGAAAAAACAAATATCAATCTGTCATGACGTCATCGATGGAGCCCCCGGAACACGATTTGTAAGACGTCGTCACTCAATAGTGGGAGAAAGTTACGGATTAAAAGAAATTAGTTAATCAATAACCTCGCGAGCTCGCTGTCGAGGTATGAAATGAACGTCATTATATTGCGGCAAGCTGCGGAGAATTAACGCTCGTCCCGCAACAGCGGGATTAAATAAATCGATCACGAAGAACAGACTAAATAAGGAGCCAAAAATGTCTTTTATTCAATTGTTGCTTTTAAATATCCCTACTGTCATTCTCGGCATTATTATTGTCTTCCTATATGTTATTGTTTCTATTATCGGTTTGTATATTGTTCGTGCATTTCATCCTCCACAGAAGTTCAAACTCCATAATGACGTGGCCGGATTCATTTTCGCAACTCTTGGCGTTATCTATGCAGTAATGCTAGCTTTTTTAGTAATCGTAACATGGCAGAATTATGATGAGGCGGAGAAAAATGTGACCAGAGAAGCTAATTACATTGCTTCCGTCTACAGGGATACCAGACCACTGCCGGCCTCCTTCCGCAATGAGCTTAAGAAAGATCTGATAGATTATGTAAATTTTATAGTAAATGATGAGTGGCAGATCATGTCCAAGGGAGAGAGAAGTCAGAATGTCCAGCAGTCTCAGGATGAAATATGGCGCCTTTTCAGCAACTATATACCCAAAAATGAGACGCAAAAAATCTTCTTTGCGGAGTCTGTTAAAAAATTGAATGAATCATTTGAAATGAGGCGGATGCGCCTTCTTGAGGCTAATTCGGGAATTCATCCAATTCTTTATTTTATTCTGATTGTTGGAGGTATCATCACTGTCTCGTTCACGCTGTTCTTTGGAACGGAAAACTTTGTTCCACAGCTCATCATGACATCGATGCTGGCGGCGATGATAGCTATTGCCCTCTTTACGGTCATCGCTCTCGACTATCCTTTTACAGGGGACATCAGCGTCAAAGCGGATGTTTTCCGAAATGTCTTGAAAACCCTAATGAGTTCGACAGAGGCACTTTAAATCATAAATGAAAGGAACTGATTATGAAATCATTTTATCGCATCACAGTGGTTGTCTTCCTGGTTCTTCTTTTGGGTTGTGGGCAGCAACAACAAACCTTCACAGAGACGGAAAAAGAAACGATTCAAAAAGAGGTAAAAGCTCAGTTCAATCAACTGGTCTCGGCAGTAAACCAATTAAATGCCGGTGCCTGGTCCAATTATTACAGCAAAGATGAGTTTTTATCAGCAATCGTGAGTGCGGATTCTTATACCAAGCGAAGTACATGGGTGGATACCATAACAAATTATTTCTCGACGAGAGAGCGTATGCAGGTTGAACCTCTTGACGTGCGAGTGACGGCACTCACTCCAAACCTGGCCCTTCTGACCAGTGATGAAAAGACCCAGATCGGGTTGAAAAGTGGAAAAAATGTTAATGTCAAGCATACATTTACGATGCTTTGGAAAAAAGAGCGGGATGGTTGGAAGATTCTGCATTCTCATGAATCATGGGTGGATGAGAACATTAAATAAGACGGCTGCATAGACTTGAAATCTTCCGCGGAATAAATTTCAGGGCAGCTTGGCAATGAATTCTTTGATAATCCCGGCAATTTCCGCCGGTTTTTGCATAGGAATTAAATGTCCGGCTTCAGCAACCGACCCGTATGTTCCCTGCGGCAGGAGTGAAACAGCTTTTTTTATATCCACCAGATCTATGTTAGGGCTTTTTCCTCCTTCAATCACCAATACGGGACATTCGATCTTTGTGAGAAGCGGCCAGGGGTCACGGCTCCAGCCGCCCATGAACATGGCGGCCTCGCTTTCCGGCGTGCAGGTCAGGCGCATATCGCCTGCCTGCTGTTTTTCCATACCATACTGCATATAAAAATTCAGGACTTCATCGTCCCAGTCCGAAAAGAATGAACGCGATTTCAAATAGGCCATGGCTTCAGTTTCACTTTGCCAGTGATTAACCCGTTTAATCGACTTGGATGCCAGCGGATGGTCTTTCAGGCTGATTTCCGTCTTATAAAATTCATCCGGCAGGAAGATCGGTTCTATGAGTATCATGCCGCGCGGCTTCAAGCCATAAGCGGAAACGGCAATCGTCAACACCGTCGCGCCCATCGAATGCCCGACCAGTATGGGCTTTTCAATTTTCTGCCCGTGGCAGAAGGTGGAAAGGTCCTTAGCGATCACATCCCAGCTCAAGCCGCCTTTTTCCGGCTCACACGAGCGATAGTTGCAAATGTACGGCGCCCATGCCGAATATTGAGGAATAAATTCTTCGATGATCGGATGCCACAGCCAAGGCAGAAATCCGGTGGCATGCGCGAAAAGAATCTGACGGGGGCCACCCTCATAATAAAGATAGGGCAGCTCAGCGCCGCCCACATCTTGCATCTTTAATTCAGGTATTTCCTTTTTCATATTTAATCAGTCCCTCGCTTTAAACGCCGATAATTTCCGTCAGAAAACAAAAACGGCGGCGGCAACCACAGTGGTGTAATTATTATCCATGCAGATTTTTGACTGGGTCACATTTAGCGTCCGGACAATTTTACCGCTGATTTTAAAAATTTCTTTTTTTTCGTCCCAGCTCTCATCCACATTGAAATCAATTCCCAGCGTGGATGCCAGCATGGCCGCGGCCAGATCTTCGGCATGATCGCCGGTTTGTTTTTCCGTCATGCCGTAGGCATGATGCTCGCTGATATAGCCATACGATGATTTATCCGCGGGGATCGCGCAGCCGACCGACGCGGCCAGGAGCCGTTTGGGTTCATTGCTGCAACAGCGGCTCATCACACAGTAGGTAATGGCGCCCGGCACCAGTGATTTGAGACCCTGCGACTTGGGGATCATTTTACAGCCGGGAGGAAAAATACTGGACACCTGGACTAGATTGCATTTCTCAATACCGGCATTGCGCAAGGCACGCTCAAAGGAATGCAATTCATCCTTGTGCGTGCCCACGCCTTTGGTAAAAAAAATCTTTTTGGGAACAAAATCCTGCATGGTCATCTCCTTTTCGCCTGCGCGGGCGGATTAATTTTTTTCAGGGGGAGAATCTGCGCTATCCTCCATCGGTCTGAACAAACGCCGTATTGGAGTATAAATATTCCACCTTCTCTTTATGTTTGAGTTCTTCATTGGCCATTTTCAGAAGCATATTTCTGATTTCCCCTTCCGGATGCACAGACGCCATTCCTATGTAAAGATTGTAGGAATTCAGTTCGCGGGCGGACGCCAGGAGATAGGCGTCCTTGCTGTCCATATTGTACTGAATGCCGGGGGAGGAAACAAATCCGGCCACCTTGCAATCGGGAACCTCTTCAATATTTGTGGCATTTTTGATCAAGCTTTCCTGCTGGTAGCGGATTAGATTATTCTTATGGCCCAGTTCTTCTTTTGCCAGATAAAGCAGAGTGTCCTTGGCCGATTTATCCGTTACCCTGTCCGCCAGTTTGAGATAAAACCGGTTGGCCTCTTCTTCATTGGCGATCGCTTTTTCAATGATTGCGTTAAAATTTTCTTTTTTCATATTTCGCCCCACCTTACATATTGTTGATTAATACTCGGTCAGCGTGGCAAGACCGCGCTCACCCACCAGAATGATCCGGGTGTGCGTCAGACGCGTGGAAATCACCTTGGCGGTGGACTGCATGATTTTGAAGCCCAAGGCACAGTCTTCATCCATCATCGCTCGCAGCTTAAAGGAGTCAAACGCAATCAGTTTGGTATCCTCAAGGCAACGGGCGCCAAGCGTATAGGTGAACGGCTCCACCACAGCCGACCAACCCATGGATTCCCCCTTGGTGACTATATCAATCGTTACCTGCATGGGCGGTTTGCCCGGCCCCATGTAGTTATCCATGAAAAGGGCAACTTTTCCTTCCTGGAGTAAATAAAGGCAGCGGGCCGCATCACCGTTGGAATAGAGCTGTGTACCTGCCTGATAGTTTTCCTCATTGGCCAATGACTCCAGTTTGATCAGTTGATCATTGGTGAAATCCTTCAAAAAAGCAATTTTTTTCAAAACACTGATGGCGATCATAAGTCTTGCTCCTTTCGTGAATGTTGAAGTAGTTTAATGTCTTATACCAGCCTTCATTTTCTTATACTACAAATTTATCAAATGCCCAAGGCGTCATGGTTGTAATTTACACGAAATTCCTTAGAATGCAAAAGAAAATGATTATGAAAAGCACAAACCGTTTATCTTGCCTGAATTATAAAAAAAGATTATATAACGTTATCAAGTAAAGGATGCCTTTATAATGAAAACATTTTTCAGTCTGTCAGTTGTTTTATTATTTATGTTATCAGGTTGTCTTGTCGCGCCGGATACCATTCGGGATGTCCGGAAATTACGTCAGGATCATGCTTCTTATTTTACCGACGGCGTCCAAAGCGAAGGGCCGTTGACTGCGGCAAGTCAAGCATGGATGGAGGAAGATTATAACACCATCTATTTTTCCGTATGGCACCAAAATAGTCCTTTTCATGCCCTGCCTGAAAGAGTTCAACAGGATTTCAGGAAATACACTTTCAAACCCGGCTACGGGGAAAATAAAAAGCTTCATCTACCTTCCTGGGCGAAAAAACTCGAAAGCAAAGCGTCTTTGAATAACTACCCGAATGCCCTGTCTCGCGGCATCACGACCAGAAATACGAATTTAAGGGAATTGCCAACCAATTCGCCCCACTTTAATAGCTCCGACGGTGACAGCTCCGCCTGGCCGTTTGATAATTTGCAGCGGTCATCTGTTCCCGCCAATACGCCGATCTTTGTTTGCCAGCTCAGCGTGGACAAGTCCTGGGCGCTGGTGGAGACTTCCTTTACTTACGGTTGGATTCCGGTTAATGATTTCGCTTCCGTGGACAACGAATTTGTCAAAACCTGGGAGTCAGGACGCTATGCGGTGATCATCCGCGATCATACGTCTGTTCTGGACGAAAACGGCCTATTTCTTGTGCGGGCGTCAGTAGGGCATATTTTCCCTTTAACGAATAGTTCAGCGGACCGGATGCAAGTGTCGATTGCCGTGGCTGATCAAAATAGACGAGCGGTGATCAGACGCGGTTTTGTCCCGTTGGCTGCGGCTGCGGCAAAGCCGTTGCACTTCAATCCTGTCCATGCGGCAAAGATAGCCAATGAAATGATCGGCGAGCCCTATGGATGGGGCGGACTTTACGGCAACCGTGACTGTTCTTCCATGACCCGCGATTTCTTCGCCGTCTTCGGTATCTGGTTGCCGCGGCATTCGGAAGACCAGGTGAAAGAGGCAGGCACTTATATCGACCTTTCCGGCCTTCGTCCCAAACAAAAAGAAAAAATTATTCAGGAGAGGGGCATTCCTTACCTCAGCCTTTTATGGCGCAAAGGCCATGTGATGCTGTATATCGGTCAGCAAGACGGCCGAGCGCTGATCTTTCATAACATCTGGGGTGTCCGGACGAAAGATTTGCAAGGACGCGAAGGACGGAAAATTATCGGGCAAGCGGTTATTACCACCCTGCAGCCGGGACAGGAGCTGAGAGATATTGATTCGGCGGCCGGCTCTTTGCTCGACAATATTTCAGCCATGAATATTCTGACTCCCGCGAACCAGAAGGAACCGTCAAAATGAACAAATATAAGATCGTTCTGGAATACGATGGCACCAATTACAGCGGTTGGCAGGCGCAGAAAAACGCTAGAAGCATTCAAGGTGCCCTGACCGAAGCGGCGCAAAAATTTCTGGACACGCCGGTGGAAATTCAGGGAGCGGGGCGCACCGATGCCGGTGTACACGCGCTGGGGCAGGTGGCCCATCTGGAAACAAACCGCAAGGTCCATTGTGAAACCTTGCGTATCGGACTCAACGATCTTCTCCCTGCCGGGATCAATATCTTATCTTTAGAAAATGCCCACCCTCGTTTTCATGCCCGTCACTCAGCCGTCAGCCGCAGTTATCTGTATCTGATCGCCGGTCGGCGAACCGCCTTTGGCAAGAAGTATGTCTGGTGGGTCAAAGACAAGCTTCATGTCGGCAAAATGCGGCAGGCTCTCGGCGTTTTTGAGGGATTTCATGATTTCGCGTCTTTTGCAGACAAGAGGATGGATAAGGACACGTCAACGAAAGTTCATGTCGAAGGCATCGAGCTGAAAGAGTTCAACAGTGTGGTCGCCATGCGAATTACCGGTTCCCATTTTTTATGGAAAATGGTTCGCCGTATCGTTGGGATGACCGTCGAGTCCGGACGAGGCAACGTCACGGCCAAAGATCTGGAACAGATGCTCCATACCTTTTCCGACGTTCCCGCCCGTTATACTGCCCCACCCTCCGGGCTTTTTCTGGAAAAAGTTTTATATGAAGGTGATCAATTGCCGGAAATACAGCCGCCGATTCACTTGATGTAAAATAAATACCGGCGGAAGGATCAAGACGTCTTTCCGACAATAACCACCCACATTTTAGTCTGTCGTTTTTCAAATTCGTACAATTTTGTACGAATTTGTACGGCCCGTATCCCAATATTTCTTCATTATTTCAATGGATTAAAAAAGATTTGTTGTTTGGCGCCATCCTTGCAGTAATAGATCCCGAAAGATAAACTTTTTGAAGGAGGTGTTTTTATGAATTCGGGAGATACAGCGTGGGTTTTGATGGCCAGCGCGTTGGTCTTGTTAATGACCATACCGGGGCTGGCATTTTTCTATGGGGGACTGGTGCGACGCAAGAACGTCCTGTCTATTCTGATGCAGTGCTTTGTCATCGTCTGCGTCATCAGTCTGCAATGGATGTTGTTCGGCTATTCCCTGGCATTTGGCCCGTCGTTCCATGGCATCATCGGAGGACTGGATTGGGTCGGACTGAGAGGAGTCGGAGCAGCGCCAAACCCGGCTTATGCCGCAACGATTCCCCATTCTGTGTTTATGATTTTTCAGGCCATGTTCGCGATTATTACACCGGCCTTGATCATCGGCGCTTATGCTGAAAGGGTAAAGATTTCCGCTTTTCTGGTTTTCACACTTTTGTGGTCAACATTGGTCTATGATCCGCTGGCGCACTGGGTATGGAACACGGGCGGCTGGTTGAGAGCTTTAGGCGCGCTGGATTTTGCGGGCGGTATTGTTGTACATGTCAGCTCCGGTGTTTCGGCGCTGGTTCTGGCCATATTACTCGGCAAACGCGTTGGTTACAATCACAAACCCATTCGTCCGCATAACCTGCCTTTCACCGTTTTAGGTGCAGCGCTTCTGTGGTTTGGTTGGTTCGGATTTAATGCGGGCAGTGCGTTGGCAGCTGATGGTCTTGCCGCCAATGCCTTCATCACAACCCATATCGCAACGGCAGCGGCGGGTTTGACCTGGGCGCTTGTGGAATGGTGGCACAACGGAACTCCGACTATTCTGGGAACCGTTACCGGTGTCGTGGCCGGTCTGGTCGCCATCACACCGGCTTGCGGTTTTGTTAACCCGATGAATGCGATGTTTATTGGTATGATGGTCGCAGTCATTTGTTACGTGGCCGTCTCGATTATTAAAGGCAAGTTAGGCTATGATGATTCGCTGGATGCATTCGGTGTGCACGGTGTCGGCGGGATTTTCGGCACTATCGCCACCGGCATCTTCGCGCAGAAAGCCATTAATGTGGCGGGGTCGGACGGACTTATTTTCGGCAATGTTCATCAGTTTCTGGTTCAAGGCTTGCTCGTGATTGTGGCCATTGTCTTTGCTGTTGTGATGACCTTCATCATCTACAAAATTGTCGATGCGATCATCGGTATGAGGGTCGAAGAGAAGAACGAACTTATCGGCCTGGATCTGACGCAACAGAGTGAAGCCGCTTACACCGTGATTGAATAGGAGGGAAATATTATGAAACTCGTCATTGCTATTATTCAGCCGCATAAGCTGGAGGCTGTGAAAAAAGAACTAGAAGCCGTGGATGTCAACTTGATGACCGTCACCAATGTCCTGGGACAGGGACGCCAAAAAGGCGTCACGGAAATCTATCGTGGAGCGAAAGAAGCAGGCGGCCTGCTCAATAAAGTGAGATTGGACATCGCCGTCAATGAAGCCTTTGTCGATCCCACAATAGATGCCATTGTCAAAGGCGCCCATACCGGGTCCGTGGGGGACGGCAAAATCTTTGTCGTTGAACTCGCTGAGTGCATCCGCATTAGCAACGGCGAACGAGGCGGCAGCGCCATCGGCTGATTCCCGTTTTAAAAATCACTCTCGGAAAAGTCCGTCTGTGGTATCTTCCGGGCTTTTTAAAAATAAAGGGAACCAATGGGTCGCTTTTTTGCCTCTTTACATTCGCCTCAACGCTTTGCTCAGAATGAACCTCTTTTCGCACGGGGATCTCTGGTGGTGGATTACTACTCAAATATTTAACCGCCGGAGTAATAGCAAAAAGGGGGTGTAAATTACTGCGACTTTTTGATTTAAATGTGTTAGTTTCCCGTCACGAAATGGCGAATCAGTAAATACTATATTCCGGCAGGGAAGGACGCGCTATGGACAAGATCGCTGAGCTCAGGACAATCGTTGATCATCCTTATTCGTATCTGCAAAAACTCAAAGACCAAACCGGCCAAAAGATAGTCGGTACTGTCTGTTCCTACGCGCCTGAAGAATTGATTTTTGCCGCGGGCGCTCTGCCTGTGCGGCTGTTCGGTTCCGATTCGGGCATTCATCGAGCCGATCTTCATCTGCAATCCTACTGCTGTTCGCTGGTGCGCGGTATTCTGGAGGAAGCGCTGTCCGGAAGGCTGGATCTTCTGGACGGAATGGTTTTTCCGCATACCTGCGATTCCATCCAGCGCCTCTCGGATGTCTGGCGGCTTAATCTTGTGAAACCTTTTCACGCGGATGTCGTGCTGCCGGTCAAACTTTCAACGCCCAGCGCCAGGCAGTATTTGCTGGACGTCCTGAAAAAATTCAAGACGGACCTGGAGCGTGGGCTTGCTCAGGAAATCACGGAGGCCAACCTGATCCATGCCGTTAAAATCTATAACGCGATTCGCGCGCTGATGACGCGTCTGTACCAGCTGCGTTGTGAAAACCCGCAAGTTTTAAAAGGACAGGATTTTCACACCATCATTCGGGCGGCGATGATCATGGAACGGGAAGCATTTCTCGAAGATCTTGCGGCCATTTTATCGGAGCTTACGAAAACGGCATCTGAAAAAAAACCATCTCATGCAAAAAGGCTGGTGCTCTCCGGCGGTATTTGCAGCTCTCCGGATATTTACGACGCGATTGAAGATGCAGACGGCGTTGTGGTCGGCGATGATTTATGCACCGGGTCGCGGTACTTTGAAAGCGTGATCAATGAAAATCTTCCGCCGCTTACAGCAATTGCACAAAGATATGCCGAACGCGCCAGCTGCCCGGCCAAGCACGCGGGGCTGACGAATCGCGGTGAGGGCCTCGTGAAAATGGTCAAAGACTGTCGCGCTGATGGCGTTGTTTTTCTGCTTCTCAAATTCTGCGATCCTCACGCTTTTGATTATCCTTACATCAAGGACATGCTGGATCGGGAAAAAATTCCTACTCTGCTTCTGGAGATAGAGGAACAGACGCAGGCAGGCGGCCAGTTGCAAACGCGAATGGAGACGTTCATTCAGATATTGTAAATCAATAAGGCGGCGATATGAATAGTGACAACTCCGATTTTCTGAAAACGCTGGGTATTTATCTATTAAGTCAGGCAAAGAAATTTTCTCTGAAGTTTAAAAAAGCACCGACGATGAAAGATCTGATGATGGTCTATTACAGCGAGGCCAAATCGGCAAGGCTCACGGGTAAAAAAGTGGCCTGGATCACCAGCGGCGGGCCGGTGGAACCACTGATAGCGATGGATATTATTCCGATCTATCCGGAAAATCACGGCGCGATGATCGGCGCGTCCAAAATGGGCGCGGGGCTTTGCGAAAAAGCGGAAGCTATGGGCTATTCCAACGACCTGTGTTCCTACGCCCGCTCCGACATCGCCTGTGCGACCGTCAACGGCGGTCCTATTGGCGGACTGCCCCGTCCCGATATGCTGGTTTGCTGCAACAACATCTGCGGCACGGTGCTCAAATGGTATGAAGTGCAGGCGCGCTATTTCAATGTGCCACTGTTTATTCTGGACACGCCTTTTTGCCATACCGGCTATTCGGAAGAGGCCGCCCGTTATGTCCGCGCTCAAATCGACGAGTACATTCTTTTTATCGAAGACGCCTGTAAGAAAAAATATGATTTTGAACGGCTGAGGCAGGTCGGGCATCTTTCTTATGAAGGGCAACAACTCTGGCAGGCGGTTCTGGATACGGCCGCGCACCGGCCCGCGCCCATGAGCGCTTTTGACGCTTTTTATCATTTGGCGCTGATTGTTACTTTACGGGGAACGAAGGAAGCCGTGAACTATTACCAGCAGCTTCTAGCAACCATGAAAGACCGGGTTGCACGCGGCATCAGTGTGGTGCCGAATGAAAAATACCGTCTGCTGTGGGATAATATTCCCATTTGGCCCCGTACGCGCTGGTTGTCGCAAAAATTCGCTTCACACAATGCTTGCCTGGTCGCGGACACCTACACATCGGCCTGGTGCGGGGCGATGAAGTATATTGACGAAAGTAAATTTCTCGATTCAATGGCGGAGGCTTACACTCGGATTTATCTGAATATCGGCGTCGATGAAATGGCGAAAATGGTCATCGAGATGATCGATAAGTATAATGTCGATGGATTTGTGCTGCATTCCAACCGCAGTTGCAAACCATACTCCTTTGGCCAGCTGGACATTCAGCGAATCGTGGAGAAAGAGAGAGGGATTCCGTGTCTGATGATCGAAGCGGACATGGTCGATGACCGGAGTTTTTCCGAAAGCCAGATTTCAACAAGAATCGACGCGTTTATGGAAATAATTAAAGACAGAAAAAAGACTGAAGGCTGAAGGATATAGGGTGTAGGGGCGGGGTTATCCCGCCCTAAAGGCCATAGGCGATGCAGGGTTAACGAACGACGAACGACGGGATGCGAGAGACAGATAATGCGGACAGCGGGTATTGATATCGGTTCGATCACGGCCAAGGCGGCCATTGTGGAAGACGGGAAAATTCTCGGAACAAAGATTATTTTTACCGGTTATAACGCGGAGGCGGCAGGTCTCAAAGTGTATGAGGATTTGCTTTCTGAATCCGGTCTGGATACGTCATCCATTTCTAAAATCGTTTCCACTGGCTACGGACGCAATTCGGTTAAATTTTCCGACAAGACCTTTACGGAAATTATGGCGCATGCCGCCGGAGCGTATTTTTTGAATTCGAAGATTCGAACAATTATTGATATTGGCGGACAGGACTCGAAAGCCATGGCGCTCGATGAACGGGGCAAGGTCAAAAATTTTGTAATGAACGACAAGTGTGCAGCGGGAACCGGCCGCTTTCTGGAAGTGATGGCGCGGGCGCTCGAAGTCAATCTCGATGAATTTGGCGCGATGTCGCTGCAATCGAAATTGCCTTCAAGAATCAGCAGTTTGTGCACAGTCTTTGCGGAATCGGAAGTGATCTCACTCATTGCCCGCGGTGAAAAAAGACAAGACATCATTGCCGGTATTCATGAATCCATTGCCGCCCGTGTCTCATCGATGCTCGCGCGTGTCGGTGTCTCCGAACCTATGATGATCACCGGCGGCGTCGCGCGCAACGCAGGCGTTGTGGACGCGCTCACGAGGAAACTCGGCGTAAAGATCGCGGTGTCATCTTATGCGCAAGTCAATGGCGCGATCGGCGCGGCAGTTTTGGCCTCATCTATTTAATATTATTCATATTAACACTGGCGGGAAAATATTCATTAGGACATCTTCGGGCAATCTGATATAGGTTGCGAACAAACATAAAATAAGGAGATCATAGTGCTTTCTGTTGGTGAAAATATTGATGCTTATTGTCTGAAATGCAAGTTAGTTCTGGCTCACCTGGTATTGTTCAAAGTGGATGGTGTGGTGAGCCGCGTAAAATGTAAAACCTGCGGCGCGGAACACAAATATCGGGGAACATTGCCTGCCGCCAAAAAGACTGCCGCTGTTCGCACCCCCGGCGCTGTCCGGGCGAAAAAGCCTGTGGCGGCAAAGGTGACGGTTAATGATGCCCCCCTGCAATGGGATCTTAAAAGCCGCAATATGCCGGCGGGAACATCCATACGAAATTATTCAATAACGGAAACTTTCAAAGCCAATCATGTGATCAATCATCCGGTCTTCGGGGTGGGTTTTGTCGAGAAAGTCGTTACGGACAAAAGTATCTCCGTGTTGTTTAATGATTCGGTGAAGTTGATGGGTATGAACGTTTCCTAAAGCTTCGGCGAATCATCCAGAGAATCAATCATGCCGTCCTTCTGCTCAGGATCCTGTTGAAAGTAAGCCCTAATCTTCATTCGAACCGATTCGGGCAGATTGATTCCGATTTCTTTGATCCGGCTTTCATACTTTTTGAATGAACGGGTATGTTCCGACGTATTGATAAATATCCGGAAATAGGAGCGAATACTTCCCTCCAGTTCTGAACGGTATTCCATATCCTGATTCAATAAATCCTCAACGGGGGCGATGAATCTGTAGTTGATCGGCCGACAGATGGCGCGGTATGCAACAAAACGCATGGCGATCTCATTTTCATAATCCTTTTTCTGTATGGCTTTTTCAACGATGTTCAAATCGATGGTGTCCATGACCTGAAAGGCATACTTGGGTTTTAAGACGGTATCGATAATCTTCTCAGCGTCCTTATATTGTGAACAGGAATTGATTTCTCCTGTGAAATCGCGATCACATCGGACATAAACCACAAAGTCGATGTCGGACGTATTTTCACAAAGCCCCATATTGGTCGAACCCATAACGTCCATGGCGATATCACCGTGAACGTTCTCTTCAATCAGCCTCGCGATCTGTTCGAGCTTCTCCAGGCGTTCTTCTGTTTCTTCCGTCTGGAATGTGCGGTAAAATTGTTTAATCTCATTATAAAGCTGAACTTCCGGAATGTGAGAATATTTTGTTTCCTGCATATCGAAATTTCGGCCTTCTTTGAGGGCCGTGAAGCGCTCAGAGTCTACAAGCGTCTCATGCCATTGGCCATTGTGGGGATAGTAATCGGCAATGTCATGGATTCGGTCGCCGACGAGCTTTCTAAAGATAATTTTTTCCACTTGTCTGCCGTCCATTTCAATGGTGTAGAAAAAACCGCCTTCAGCCACGCCGCCGGTCAGTGTCGTGATTTCACCGAAATTGGAAGGATTGAGATAGATCGTGTTTTCGGTCATCTGAAAGCCCCAGTCCATATGGACATGACCGGTCAGGCACATCAATACCTGATTGCTGTCGCAGTAGTGCCGGAGTGCCGGCGATCCGGATGTCCCGAATTGATTCACCCGGTCGTGAATGCCGTGGGCCGGCTGATGACTGACAATGATGTCCGGTTTCACAGCCTTGAAAAAATTATACATTTCATTATGAACGTTTTCAAACGGTACGCTTCCCTGATAGCGCACAACATAACGCTCCGGGATGCCCGGTGTCCAGATGTCCGCCCCGCCGTAGCCGGCGATTTTCAGATCCTGCATACTATGCCAGTGCAAATGGAGATCCCGCTCATGCAGCGCCGTATATTTCAAATCCATGTCATAATTGCCGGGCAAAGCGAACATTTGCGCTTTTTGTTTGATGGAGAGAATATTTTCCAGAACTTTATATTTTTGCTGAAGAACGCGGCGGGCGCGGATCGTGTATTGCTGATACTTTGTCCCGGTTTCTTCAATTTCAGCCGACAGGTTCGGCATATCGAGCAGTTCGTCCACAAAATCTTCGATGGTCATGGATTCTTTATGCATTCTGACGCGCAAGCCGTGAAAATAGGATTGCAGTTCATGATAGGTAATGGCGGTGGCCATATTGTAGAAAGGGATATCAATAAGATCACCGGCAATAATATAAACATCAGCCACCGTTTCGGACAATAGCTGTTTGACGCGGTCAAAAGCGCCGTGGATATCAGCGATATAAATAATTCTCACGTGTATCCTCCCTTGTGACAGGTTGAAAAAAATGGACACCGATGGTTATGTAGAAAACTAACACGGTGGTGTGTAAATGGAAAGAGTATCGCTCGATTTATGTCCCTTTTTGCTAAATCCCTAACCATCTTATAAGGTTAAACGCCGCCATCCCACCCAGGTAGGAAACAATCAGGGTCATGACAATGGTGGAATAAAACCATTTACTGCTGTTCATTTCTTTGCGCAATACCGCCATCGTTGCAACACAGGGGATAAAAAGCATCATCACAACCAGAAATGCGGCGGCCGATTCCGGGCTCATGATGGTGGGCAGCGTCATCGCCAGTCCGTCTTTGCCGACCGAATAAAGAACGCCCAGGGTTGCCACAACATTTTCCTTGGCGACGAGTCCTGTGAGTAACGCGGTGATCATTTTCCAGTCCAGCCCGAGCGGCACGCCCAGCGGCTGAAGTAACCTGCCCACGGAAGCCAGAAAACTTTCTTCCACATTGCCCGTTGGAAAATAAGACAAAGTCCAGATCAAAAGCGAAACGCCCAGAATAACCGTTCCGGCTTTGCGGACAAAGGAAACGCTTCTCGACCAGATGACCATCAGAATCGTTTTTAAATCGGGGCGGTGATAAATCGGTAGTTCCATGATGAACGGCGCATCCTGTTTCCAGAGGGTTTTGTTGACAAAAGCCCCGGCGATTCCCAATACGACAATATTTAACGCCAGTATGCTCCACGATACGTAAACGGCGTTTTCCCTGAAAATGGCGGCACAGACCAGCGTCAGGACGGCTAGTCTGGCGGTGCAGGGAACAAAAGGAATCAAAAGCAGTGTAATCATCCGGGCCTTGCGCGTCTCGATGATGCGGGCGCCTAAAACCGCGGGGACATTGCATCCGAAACCCAGGCACATCGGGATGAAACTTTTGCCGTGTAATCCGACCAGATGCATGATCCTGTCCATCACAAAGGCGGCGCGAGCCATGTAGCCGACATCTTCCAGCAAGGCCATGATGGCGAAAAAGATCAACAAGACCGGCAAAAATGTTAGTACGGAGCCGGCTCCGCCGATGACGCCGTTGAGTAGCATTCCTTGCAGCCAGGCAGGGAAGCCCACGGTAGCAGGTGTGCAAAAGGCAATGAATTGCGAGATTAAATCGGCAAGCCAGGTTTGCAGTGGCATGCCGATAGAATAGGTCAGAAAAAAGACAAAGGCCATGATGGCAAGTAGTATCGGAATGCCGAAAATGGGACGCGTCAGCACATGATCGATTCTGTCGGTAAGCACAACCTGTCCCATTCTGAAGTGGGAGACGGCCGCCCGGGTCATTTTTTCGATCCAGTCATAGCGGCCATTAACCACGGCATGCAGTGCGTCTTCGTGTTTGCTGAGCAGTGTCAGAATCGTATTCCAGCCGGATGGCTGCGCTTGCTTTTCAACCATGGCGGATACTTCCGGGTCGCCCTCCATTAATTTAACAGCCACCCATTCGGGGGTGTAAGGATTCTGAATATAAGGCCGGATGGTTTCCAGGATGCTTTGATAAATTTCCAGATGATCGGCGGAAACTTCGGGTAATTCAGGCTGAAATTTCTGATCGCAGGAGGCGATCTGGGTAATTTGATCCACCAGTTCTTTGATGCCGCTGTTGCGTTTGGCGACCATGGGAATGACCGGCAGGCCAAGCGAATCCTGCAGGGCTTTCGCGTCAATCTGTGTGCCCTGGTTTGATGCAACATCCAGCATGTTGATGGCTACTATTACCGGCCGGTTGAGCAGTAAAACTTCGGATAAAAGATAAAGGCTTCGCTCCAGTGCGGCGGCGTTCAGCACAAGCACGACGAGGTCGGGCTTTTCTTGAATGATGAAATCACGGGTGACTCGTTCTTCCTCGGAAAAAGATGTGAGACTGTAAGTGCCGGGTAGATCGACAAT
>CAIVDK010000042.1 GCA_903904655.1 uncultured delta proteobacterium
ATTGATCACCATTCCCGGGATTGGCAAGAAAATGGCTGAGCGCTTAATTTTGGAACTCAAGGAAAAAGCCATTAAAAAAATGGCGGCGGATCAGATTCCGGTCACGGATGTCAAGCAAAAGCGAAACGATATGATACGGGAAGACGTGCTTTCCGCACTGATCAATTTAGGGTATAAGGCCAACGCCGCAAGGGATGCCCTCGATAAAATTGCGCGCGATGCAGAAGGAGAGCAGGCGATGGATCAGCTCTTGAAAAAAGGATTAAAAATTCTTGCGGGCTGATACGGGTCTGATCAGGTAGAAAACTATGGATGGCCATCTTAAAAATTCGTTAATCAATCCGGTGTGTGCCGAAGAAGAAGGATCTCTGGAAAATACTTTACGTCCGCCCAAGCTTACCGATTATATCGGCCAGGACAAGGTGAAAAGCAACTTGTCGATCTTTATTGAGGCGGCCAGAAAACGACGTGAGTCGCTTGATCATGTTCTCTTATACGGCCCGCCCGGTCTTGGTAAAACAACGCTGGCCTATATTATCGCCAGGGAATTGGGTGTGGATATTAAGGTGACCTCCGGCCCGGTAATCGAACGTCCGGGAGATCTGGCGGCGATTTTGACGAACATGCAGGAGCATGAAGTGCTGTTTATCGATGAAATTCACAGGCTTTCTCATGTTGTTGAAGAAATACTGTATCCGGCCATGGAAGATTTTCATATTGATATTTTAATCGGACAGGGGCCGTCAGCCCGGTCGATGAAGCTCGATATTCCGAAGTTCACGCTCGTGGGCGCGACCACGCGAGCGGGATCTCTGACGTCGCCGCTTCGTGACCGTTTCGGCATGCACTTCCGTCTCGAATTCTATTCACCACAGGAGCTTTCCGTGATTGTCCAGAGGTCTGCCAGGATTCTGGGCGTCTCGCTTACCGGCACTGGTGCGGAAGAACTGGCCACACGCGCGCGCGGCACGCCCCGCATCGCCAACCGGCTGCTCAAGCGTGTCCGCGACTATGCGGAAGTGAAGGGCGACGGAACCATTGATGGGAAAATCGCCTGCGAGGCGCTTGATGCCTTTGAAGTGGATCATAAGGGTTTTGATCAGATGGATCGCAAACTGCTTCTGGCATTGATTGAAAAATTCAACGGCGGACCGGTCGGCGTGGAAAGTCTGGCTGCGGCAATCGGTGAAGAAAGAGTGACCATTGAAGATGTTTACGAGCCTTACCTGATTCAGGAAGGCTATCTGCAAAGAACGGCGAGGGGCCGGATGGCCTGTACCAAAGCCTATGAACATTTTGGCATCAAGGTGTCGGGCGCTCAAAAGGATCTGTTTTAATCCAAGGGGGCATTGGTTTTATGAAACTGCTCATGCATATCTGCTGCGGACCTTGCACCATCTATCCACTCAAGGAATTGAGAACGTATGGTCATGACGTGACCGGCTTATTTTACAATCCAAACATCCATCCTTACTTGGAGTATTCGCGCCGCAAACAAACGCTTCAAGACTATGCTGAAAAAATCCTCTTAAACGTCCTCTGGCCGGAAGGTTATCTTCTGGAAGAATTCTTAAGTCAGGTGGCTTCCCGGTCCGAAGACCGTTGCATTTATTGCCTGACTGACCGTTTAAAATTCACGGCCCTGCAGGCAAAGAAAGAAAATTATGACGCCTTTACGTCCACGCTGCTCTACAGCCGATATCAGAAACATGATCTCATCAGGCAGATTGGCGAGACTCTGGGTCTTCAGTTTGGAATCCATTTCCACTATGATGATTTCCGCAGCGGCTGGAATGAGGGCGTCAGGATTTCCCATGAGATGGGAATGTATCGTCAGCCTTATTGCGGTTGCATTTATAGTGAAAAAGAAAGATTCTATAAATAAATCATTATCTTCCGGAGCATGGGCTCCATTTATACCATATGTGTTGTTTTGGACACAGGCGGAACCGATCATTAGAGGGCCGTCCGAAAGTAATCTGATAAAATATCAATCAACACCAATAGTTGCTTAATTTATT
Source organism: uncultured delta proteobacterium (assembly GCA_903904655.1). Lineage (GTDB taxonomy): Bacteria > Desulfobacterota > Syntrophia > Syntrophales > Smithellaceae > UBA8904. The sequence goes on from CAIVDK010000042.1 coordinate 2,022, forward strand.
GCCAGCGACAACGTTTGGTATAATTATTGCTAAATGTATTGTTCAGTCTAAAGTAAAGGTTAATATGCATTTACAGCGCACACTAAAAAAAGAAATTTTTTGCTCTAGTATCGGTTTACACACAGGCCGTAAAGTTAACATGAGAGTTAAACCGGCCTCTGTCGATACCGGTATTGTTTTTATTCGTAAGGATCTGCAGGGTGCCAGGCCGATTCCAGCTGATTTCAAAATGGTTTGCGATACAACCCTGGCCACTTCTCTGGGAACTGATGGCATTACGGTCTCCACCGTAGAACATATTTTATCGGCTTTCAATGGAATGGGGCTCGATAATGCCGTGATTGAACTCGATTCTTTTGAAGTGCCGATCATGGACGGCAGCGCCCGCCCGTTTGTCAACATGCTCAAGGAGGTGGGGACACGGCCACAAGGGAAATTGAAAAAGATACTGGTCATTAAAAAACCTGTTTCCGTAAAAGATGGAGAAGGGAGCGCCATGCTCCTGCCTTCCGATGAGTTTAAAATAACATATGAAATTGATTTTGCTCACCAGGCGATCGGCAGGCAATCTTACAGTGTTATATTTTCCGATAAAAACTACGAAGACAACATTTGCAGCGCAAGAACGTTTGGTTTTTTAAAGGAAGTTGAATTTTTGCAGGCCAAGGGACTGGGGTTGGGGGGATCGCTGGATAATGTGATTATTCTCGACGATGAAAAAATCATCAATAAAGACGGCTTGCGTATGCCTGATGAATTTGTCAAACATAAAATTCTCGATGCCATTGGTGATTTGTTTTTACTGGGCATGCCGATTATCGGCCATTTTGTGGCGCATAAATCAGGCCATCGGCTGAACAACCTTTTATTGCGGGAACTCATGCGCCATGAGAACAGTTGGGAGATTATCACTGCTGGATATGATCAAAAGCAGTCAGCAAAATTTAGATCCTGTAAGATTCCATCCTTTACTATTCTGGATGCCGTGCCGATTTGAGGTTTTAAAATCATCGATGTCTTTCGCGTCCTAAATTAACCTTGATTTTTATCGACAGGTTACCTAATATACTTCATTAAAAAATTGGCAGCGTCAAAATGACCTTTGCGGTAATTTTGAAGCGACTGAAAGCTTTGGCCGGAAACCAGGGTAAACGGAACGTGCTTGTTGCCGACGCCGATTGACGTTTGGCGGAAGAGAAATGCACTTATTCTTATAGAAAGAAAATGGATTGTATGAAAAATTATTTTGGTTTTGGCGGGAGGGTGTTTTATATTTACTTATTCATGATGATTATAATAGTCGCCACGACGGGTACGGCAAAGGCAGATATAAAACCCCGAATGGTTGACATCTTAATAACAAGCAGCACGGAAAACGTGCTTTTATACGCCAGATTGGTGGATTGTTTTAAAACAGAAATGGAGTCTGCTATTTTAGCCGGTGTTCCCGCCGTTTTTACGCTTCATTTGGATGTCTATCAGGAAAGGTCCTATCTATGGAATAAACACATTGTCAGTAAAGAAATTCGCCGCACCATCAAATATGACAATTTAAAAAAAATATTTTCGATTACCACAAACGGCAGCAGTCAGCCGGTGATTTTTTCGGATTTTGAAAGCGCGCAAAAAGGCATGGCGGATTTGAATGGAATTTCCGTGATTCCTATTTCGTATTTGTCCAAAGGCAATAACTACTACGCTGGGATCAGGGTTAAAATTGATAAAGTGCGGTTGCCTTTCAACATGGAATATGTATTATTCTTTGTCTCCTTGTGGGATTTTGAAACACCGTTGTATAAAATAAAATTTTCCTATTAATCGGCAATCTCTATATCTGCGGGAAAGTTGATCCAATCCACTGATGAAAATTAAAAATAAATCCAGAAGAGCCTATCTTGATGAAAGAGAATTAAGAAAGCGCCGGCGTGAACGCATTCTCATGCTGGTTATCGGCTGCCTGGCGATTGTTTTTACAATCCTGGCCAGTCAGCTTTCATCTCGAAAAGAACTGCCGATATCGGCCAACATTCTGGTTTATGGCCTGACCAGTATCAATATTATCCTGATCCTGCTTCTGCTTTTTCTTATCGTCCGCAATATTTTTAAATTATTTTCCGAGCGTCGCAAGGGCGTCATCGGTTCCAAGTTGCGCACCAAATTGGTTGCCGCGTTTGTCGGTTTGTCTCTTGTTCCGACTATTTTACTTTTTTTATTTGCCATTAATTTTCTTTCCTACTCCATTGAGTTCTGGTTCAACATTAAAATCGGCGATGCCTTGAGCAGGTCGCTGGAAGTTGCCCAGGTGTATTACACGCAGGCGGAGGAGTTGGCCAAGTTTAACGCCCGCCAAATCAGTGTGGATATTACGAAAAACCGTCTCTATGAAGCTGGGAGAGCCGATTATCTTAATAGTTTGCTCTCTCAGCGCCAGAAAAATTACAAGGTTGGAAGGGTGGAGGCCTATTTTGATTTTAATGACAAAAGCATCATTTTTGCCGACGCTGAAAATCCCTCATGGACGCCCGTTGATCTGTCGCCGAAAATGCTGGAAGATATTTATTCCGGAAAGGAAATATCAACGGTGGTTTCCACCAGTGCAGGGGAGGCGATTGTTGGCGTCGCACCGGTTTTTTCTTATGCCGTTGAAACGGAAGTCATTGGCCGTGTTTCCGTCAGTTACAACGTTCCTCAGAAATTTGTTAATAAGCTGCGGAGCATTGCCGACGCCTCCGAACAGTACGGGCAGATCAAACTCTTAAAAAATCCAATTAAATTTAATTATGTTGTAACCCTGTCGATTGTAACCCTGGTGATTATCTTTCTGGCGACATGGTTTGGCCTGTCACTTGCCAAGAGCATCACGAATCCCATTCAAGACCTCGTATCGGCGACCAACAGAATCACTCAGGGCGATCTGACGAGCCGCATTGATATCGAGGCTGATGATGAAATCGGGCTTCTGGTCAAATCATTTAACCATATGACGGATGATTTGCAGAAAAGTAAAATGGGTTTGGAAGAGGCCAATATTTCTTTAGAAGAGCGGCGTAAATATATGGCCGCCGTTTTGCGTAATGTTTCTGCGGGGGTTATTTCAGTCGATAAAAACGGCATGATTACAACCATTAACCGTGCCGCAGAGGCGATGTTTGAGATTGACGCCTCTCAATTTCTTTTCCGGAATTATCGAGAGCTTTTACATGAAGAACATCTGCTTCTGGTGGACACTTTTCTGCAGGAAATGAAGGATAACTATGAACGAATCCTGGAGAAGCAACTGGAACTGGCGCTACGTGATAAGGCATTGACGGTGTTGCTGACCTTGACAACGATTGAGGATGAAGAAGGCAATGATTCCGGTATCGTCGTGGTGTTTGAAGATCTGACGGCATTACAGAAGGCGGAACGCGCCGCGGCCTGGCGGGAAGTGGCCAGACGCATGGCGCACGAAATTAAAAATCCGCTCACGCCCGTGCAACTTTCCGCGCAAAGGCTTCAGCGTAAATACGGAGACAAATTGGGCGAGGATGGCTCGGTCTTTAAGGAATGCACGCAGACCATCATCGATCAGGTGGAAGTGCTCAAGAATCTGGTTAATGAATTTTCCCGCTATGCGCGCATGCCCGTGACGACGCTTGTCCCCAATGATCTCAATGCGGTTGTGTCCGAGGCCGTGACGCTTTTTGTAGATGCGCATAAGGATATTAATTTTGAATACCGTCCGGCTGAAGGCTTGCCGAAGTTCAATCTGGATGGCGAACAGGTCAACAGGGTCATGATAAATCTGCTGGATAATGCCGTCGCTTCCCTTCACAAGAAAACAGGCCATATCGGGGTCATTATTCGGTATGATGAGCCGCACAAGAAAGTAACCGTTGCCGTTGCCGATGACGGTGCTGGTGTTCCGGCAAGCTATAAGCAGAAAGTATTTGAGCCGTATTTTTCAACCAAGAAATCGGGAACGGGGCTCGGTCTGGCTATCGTCAGTTCGATTATATCGGATCATAAAGGTAAGGTCAGTGTCAGTGACAACTATCCGACGGGAACCATCGTTTCTTTTCAGTTGCCGGTTACGGAAGTTTAATCTATAGGTAAAAGCGAAGTCGAGTGAACCTTATGAATGAAACCATTCTTGTTGTAGATGATGAAGTCAGTATCTGCCAGTCTTTGAAGGCAATCCTGGAGGATGAAGGTTATCAGGTGCTGGTGGCGGGCAGCGGCGAAGAGGCGATTAAGATTGTGGCCGAAGAAATGCCGCAGCTTGTCCTGTTGGATATCTGGCTGCCCGGCATCGATGGTCTGGAAACACTGAAAGCCATCCATGCCGCTCATCCGAATGTATTGATCATCATGATGTCCGGTCACGGCACCATTGAAACAGCGGTGAGGGCAACTAAGCTCGGCGCTTTTGACTTCATTGAAAAACCCCTGTCGCTTGATAAAGTGATTATTCTGGTGGGAAACGCGCTCAATGTGGTTCGCCTGGAAGAAGAAAACGTTTTATTAAAACAAAAAGTATCACATCAGTATGAGTTGACCGGAACCAGTCCGGTTATTGCCGAACTCAAGGAAATGATCGGCATCGTTGCGCCGACCAACGCCTGGATCCTGATCATGGGCGAAAACGGGACGGGAAAGGAACTGGTGGCGCGCTCCATTCATCATTTAAGTCGCCGATCGCACAAACCCATTGTGGAAGTCAACTGCGCGGCGATACCCGAGGAACTGATCGAGAGTGAATTATTCGGGCATGAAAAAGGCGCTTTCACCGGCGCGACCGAAAAAAAGCGCGGTAAATTCGATCTGGCGCATGAAGGAACCATTTTTCTTGATGAAGTTGCGGACATGAGTCTCAAAGCGCAGGCAAAGATTTTGCGGATTTTGCAGGAGAAAAAATTCGAACGAGTCGGCGGTAATAAAGTCATCGATATGGATGTACGGGTTCTGGCCGCGACGAATAAAGATCTCGAAAAAGAAATGGAGGCGGGCCGATTCCGTCAGGATCTGTATTACCGTCTGCATGTTATTCCGTTGCGCGTGCCGCCGCTCAGAGACAGAAAAGAAGATATTCCTTTTCTGATAGGACGTTTCCTTCACGACTTTGCCGCGAAAGAAGGTCAGCAGCCGAAGACCTTGACAGACGGTGCTCTGGGACAATTAATGGCGCATAACTGGCCCGGCAATGTCCGCGAACTGAAAAATATTATTGAGAGACTGATTATTATGACGCCGTCCAATGAAATCAAAGCGGATGATATTCCTGAACTCAATATGAAAACGGAGCAAAGCGCTTTGACACCGGAACCATCCACCGTCAGTGATTCTTTAAGAGACGCCAGGCTGGATTTTGAAAGACAGTTTATTATTAAAAAACTTGAAGAATACGACGGTAATATTTCCAAAACAGCCGAAGCTATCGGTCTGGAGCGTAGCAATCTGCATAAAAAACTTAAGAGTTTGAAGGTAGGAACGAAGGATCAAGGCTGAAAAAAAGTCTGAAGTCTGACCCCCTAAAGGGGGTCGGTCTTCGGTCTAATACGCTGCTCCTGCCCCATCTGTTTCGTCATGTCGGAAATGGAAAATTTATTGAAGGGCAGAAAGATTACGCCCAGGACGATCAAAACAACCATGGACAGGAAGTGATAGACAAGGGCGAAGGAAAAACCGTCCGGTTTGGCAATGCCGAATAGACTCAATCCCAGAATACAGGCATAATGCCAGTTGCCGATAAAACCCGGTGCGGTGGGGATCGCGATGCCCGCGATCAAAATCACCATGACCACGAAGGCTGCCAGAACCGGCAGGCCAAAGCCGAAGGCTAAAAGAAGAGTATAAATCGCGGCGACATCCACAAGCCAGACCACAGCGGATAAAAATAATAAATATAGAAGCCTTTTCACGTCGGTGATCACTTGAAAACCATCAATAAAATGGTGGAGCACGTTATTGACTTTTTGCGAAAGCTTTCCGGGCAGCAGCCGTAAAATCCGGTCGATGATTTTAACGGCTGTTTCTCTGCGCCAGACTAATCCGATAATACAGGCGATCATCAGCATGGTCACCATCAAAAAAAAGATGCAGGATTTAACCATCCAGGACGGTAAATCCTGCAGAACAAGAACAGCAATGGCAATGGTCAGCACAGCAAGGCTGTCCAGCACTCTTTCCACAATGACTGTGCCGAGCGCTGAAGACATTGTAATAGAACTTTTTTTCGCAATCAGATAGGGCCTAGCCAGTTCGCCAATACGGGCTGGAATCGCGGCGATAGCCAGAAAACCGACACTGGTTACGGCAAAGAGGGTAAACTGAGGGATCTTTTCCAGTGGCTGCAGGATAATCCCCCAGCGGTAGGAGCGCAAAGCCTGCAGCAAAATGATAAAGAAAAGAGATAAGGCGACATAACCCAGATGGATTTTCTTCAGGTGAGCAATGGTTTCATGAAAGTTGATTCCACGAATCGAGAAGTAAATCAGGACAACGCCAAGCACAATGCCGAAAATGAGTTTCTTATTCATGAGAATGCCAAGCCGGGCCCTTGTTTTAGTTGCGAAAAATTAAATTTTGGCCAGGTGTTCGGCAATTTTGTCGTGGAGAAGCTGGGATGACGGTTTGTTGCCAAGCAGTCCCACGCGAATAGCGACAGAGGTTTGATTCTTTGCCCGATATGTAATTTCAAACTTCACCTTTTCGTCGTTGATCACCATCGAGATTTTACCCTGAGCGATTTCTTTTACAGGCTGAACTTCGGTGCCGCGCATATCGGCGACCGTTTTTTCACAAGCGCTCCAGACTTTATCGAAAGAAGCGAAGTAATCTGTTTTGAGTTCGCCGTTAATATAAAAATAGGTTCCCGTGCCGGCGCCGACCGCTGCGCCGCCTACGACCAGAGCTGTGGCGCAACCGGAAAAAAGAAAAAGAACAAATAGGCAGACGATGAAACGATATTGATGACTTTTCATATTTGCTCCTCCAGACCATTGGATTTGACTCTTTTTAAACATATTGTTGGATGGATTGCAACTCTATTATGTCACGATCTGAGCTTTTCAAATTCGTGCAGGAGTTCTTCCTGCTTTTTTGTTAACTCCGTTGGAATCTGCACAAAGACTTCGATGATCTGATCGCCCCGACCGTATCCCTGCAAATGAGCGATTCCTTTGCCTTTGAGGCGGAACGTGCGGCCGTTTTGGGTGCCCCTGGGGATTTTAATTTTTTCAGCTTCTTCTAATGTTGGCACGGCAATGGTACTACCAAGCGCTGCCTGAACAAAAGATATGGGAACGCGGCAGATAATATCATCACCCGAGCGAACAAAAAAATCATGGTCATCCACCTGCAAAAAAACATATAAATCACCACTGGGACCGCCTTGATCCCCCGCTTCACCTTCGCCGCGCAGACGCAGCCGGGAGCCGGTTTCCACGCCGGCGGGGATTTTCAACTCGACCGTTTTACGCTGTTGTTCTTTACCCGCGCCGTGGCACGTATGACAGGGTTTAGTGATAAATTTGCCATGACCGTGACAATGGGGACATGTGGAGCTGATGGTGAAAAAACCGCTCGATTGAGTGACTTGGCCTCTTCCGTGACAGGTTGGGCAGGTGGAAGGAGAGGCGCCGGGCGCCGCTCCCGTTCCCTGACATTCATGGCAGGTATAGAGTTTTTCCAGATCGATCGTGGTGGTCAGCCCGAAAGCCGCGTCGAGAAAAGATATTTTCAGGTCGTAACGCAAATCAGCGCCGGCTCTTGCGGCTTGTCGTGTCCGTCCGCGACCCCGTGCGTGGCCAAAGCCGAATACATCTTCAAAAATATCGCCGAAATTGGAGAAAACATCGTCAAAACCGCTGAAACCCTGGAAACCGGTGTTGCTTAAACCGGCGTGGCCGTATTGATCATAGATTTCTCTTTTTTGTCTGTCGCTTAAGACTTCGTAGGCTTCGGCGGCTTCCTTGAATTTTTCTTCCGACTGTTTGTTTCCCGGGTTTTTATCGGGATGGCATTGCATGGCTATTTTCCGGTAGTTTTTCTTAAGTTCTTCGTCTGAGGCCGTTTTGCCGACGCCCAGAATTTCGTAATAATCCCTCTTGGTCATGCGCTTTGTTTTACTTCCTCCGCTTTCATCTTAGTCGTAAGCGCGTTTAACAAATTCGCGTTATTGGTTTTCTCCAGAGCGTGCCTTGCAAATAAATATTTTTTAAGTTCGGCGGCCGCTCTGGCGATGTCTTCCCAGTCGGCGGCTCGCAGTTCAATACGCTCTGCCTTGGCCGCGCCTTGAAAAAGGAATGTATCGCCGCTGGCGAGTGCGAGATCCTTTATTTTTTGGACGCCGGAATGATGTCCGGCTTTGGCATAGAAGTCCAGAGCATCGGAAAGCGCTCCTGCTTCCAGATATAAATCCCCGTAACTGATCAGTGGTGCGGCGGGTGTCTTGTCAATATATAATATTTTTTGTTTTAATCGGTAATCCGGCAGTTTTTTTATGCTCAAGGAGTTCCTCCTGAAAAAAATGACGCCGTGTGGACAAGCACGGCGTAATGTAATAACGGTTTGGCTTCTGTCAATGGCCCCAAAACATTATTGTACCAGGCGGGAGAACGCCTCCTCATATTTTGCCTTGGTTTTTTCAATAATATCCGGAGGTAATTCGGGCGCTGGTGGCTTCTGGTTCCAGTGAAGAGAAAGCAGATAATCACGCAAAAACTGTTTATCAAAACTTCTTTGCGCCCGACCTTCTTCATATTCATCAGCCGGCCAGAAGCGCGACGAATCGGGTGTCAGTAATTCATCGATCAGAATCAATTCTTTGCCGATCAGGCCGAACTCCATTTTTGTGTCGGCGATGATAATGCCGGTTTTTATGGCGATGGATGCCGCCCGCTCATAGATGGCCAGGGACTTTTTGATAACTTTGTCGGTGAGGTCCGTCCCGATAACATCTTCCATTTCGGAATGGGTGATCGGAGAGTCGTGATCGCCTTCCGGCGCTTTGGTCGTCGGCGTGAAAAGCGTTTGGGGCAGTTTACAGGATTCCTTTAATCCCTCCGGCAGTTTGATTCCGGAAATAGATTGGCTGTGGCGGTAGTCATTCCAGCCGGAGCCGGACAGGTAGCCCCGCACGATACATTCCACCGGCAGCGGCGTCGCCTTTTTGACCAGCATGCTGCGGCCTTCCAGACTTTCGAAGTAGGGGGCGCATTCCGTGGGAAAATCGGCGGCATCCGTTGATATGATGTGGTTGCCGATAATATCTTCCATCTGTTTAAACCAGAAGGCGGACATTTTGTTGAGAATCACGCCTTTACCCGGAATCGGATTGGGCATAATGACGTCGAAGGCCGAAATCCGGTCGGTGGCCACAAGGAGTAAATGATCCCTCACGGCATAGAGGTCACGCACTTTGCCGCGGTTGAGGAATTTTAGTTTCGGAAAATTCGTCCGTGAAATGCTTTTTGTCATAGGTCATCTGCTCCTTTAGCGAACTGAGGGGTTATATCTTTTTTCGTGGCCGATGGTGGACGTTGGCGTCCGGCCGTAATTGTGGCCGGGCATAACTTTGGTGTCGTCAGGCAACGTGAACAGTCTGGTCTTGATTGCGTTATACATGGTTTGCCAGGACCCGCCGGGCAAGTCGGTGCGGCCGACGGCTTCCACAAAAAGGGTATCGCCGGTAAAGACATAACCGTCCGTATAAAGACACATGCCTCCGGGCGAGTGGCCGGGTGTGTGGATCACTTTCAGTTCGACATTGCCGACGGAAATCATTTGTCCATCCTGAACCAGAATATCGGGTGCCGGCGATTGTGTCGCGCCGAACATCCGCAGCATGGCAGCCGGCGTGGAGGTGAGCATAATGGCGTCGCCTTCGTGCACAATGATTTTAGCGCCGGTCAGCTTCTGCATTCCGGCGTTGCCGCCGATGTGATCCACGTGGCCGTGTGTATTGACGATGTAGTTGATGCGTAACTTGTTTTTTGCCGCCAAGGCAAGAATCTCATGAGCATTGTCGGCCGGATCAATGACCAGCGCGTCGCCGGTGACGGGATCGCCGACCAGATAGGCAAAAACTGCCATGTGGCCGACCTGTATTTGTTGAATAAACATAACCGCTCCTTTAAATATTATGGGAGCGTAAATTAGCATGATTGTGCTGAATTCGTCAATTTAAATCCGGCGTCGCAAAACAGCCCCGAAAAAACCATCCGTAGCGTGATGATGGGGGTAAGTTCTGAAAAAATAACTGTCCTTCAGATGACCGGAAATGGCCCCGGGGGGGATCTCGACGGTAAATTGCGAATTATCCATTAAAAATTGTCGGATCACATCATCATTTTCAGCAGGCAGAATAGAGCAGGTACAATAAATCAGGCGCCCACCATTTTTAACGGCGGCGGAAGCATTTTGTAAAATCGTATTCTGGGTTTTTGCAAGCGTCGGAATGTCGGTGGATTTCAAACGCCACTTGATTTCCGGATTGCGCCTGAGTGTTCCTGTGCCGGAGCAGGGCACGTCCACCAGTATATGATCGAATTCATCTACGAATCCTTCAGGTAGAGTTTGTCCCAGGTCGGCCTGCGTGGATTCGATGACGGAGGCGCCCATTCTTGTCGCATCTTTTGTTAATTGCGCGATTTTTCCCAAATCACGGTCCAGCGCCACAAGTCTGCCCGTGTTTTTCATCAAGGCCGCCAGATGAGTGGTTTTCCCGCCGGAACCCGCGCAGACATCCAGGACGCTTTCACCGCTTCGAGGGTCGACCAGATGTGAAACCAGCTGTGCCGCTTCATCCTGGAGCCGTAAAAGGCCTTCCTTGAAAAAAAACGTTTTCTGAATGGGCCGGGGGGTATCGGATAGGATGATGCCGTCGGGTGAAAACTGTGTCGGCCCGCAACTGAAATCCTCGCTTTTAAGTTTTTGAGTCAGGTCTTCGCGTGAAACTTTCAATGTATTTACACGGAGAGTCAGAGGCGGCAATTCATTGTTGGCTTGACATAACGCTATTGTTTCTTCCTGGCCGAAAATATTGAGCCAAATTTTGACCAGCCACAGCGGATGGGAATAAAACGCCGCGATATGTTCTGCCGGATTTTTCTCTAAAGAAGGGAAAGAAATCTTATCCGCGTTGCGCAGATAGCTTCGCAACACGGCATTGACTAATCCGCCGGCCCCCGGGTTGATGCGTTTGGCGATCTTGACCGCTTCATCCACCACGGCGAAGGCCGGCAGCCGATCGCTTAATTTAAGCTGATACAGGCCGGTGCGCAGGATATTTTTAACGCCGTTTTCCATTTTGGCAAAATCGCCGCGATACAGATGGGTGAGCATCCAGTCCAGATGCCCCTGATGTCGCAGCACACCATATACAAGATGCGTCAGCAGCCGCCCGTCGGCAGTACCGGAAAGATTCTGCTCATCCAGGCAAGCACTCAGCAAGTCTCCGGCAAAAGCTTGACTCTGCGAAATCGAATTTAAAATATCCACCGCCTCATGGCGAATTGTTTTTTTCATGTTAAACCTTATAGTTCGTGGCTCATAGTTGATAGCCTTAAGTCCGGCATGCGCCGGATTCCGCGCTTCGCGCTCCACTTTCATCCTTCAGTCTTCAGCCTAATACGCTTCCCTCTTTAATTCGATAACCGCGCAGAAAGTCGCCAATCAGCATTCTCTTTTTTCCGGCTAACTGGACGTCTTTTAAAATGACGAAGCCGTCGGAGGCCGCAACCGGCAGACCTGATGCGCTGAGGGGGCCAATGGCGCCGGGGTGCTGAATGATTTCCACAGGCAGAGCATCCGCAGAAAAAATTTTGAGTACTTGCCCTTCCAAAGATGCATAGGCCGCGGGCGTTGGGCTCAGGCCGCGGATGAGATTAACGATATTCGTTACGCTGTCGTGCCAGTTGATTCTGCCTGTTTCCTTGGTCAGTCGGGGGGCGAAGGTGACTTGGTTTGTGTCTTGAGGTTGTCTGCAAGCAATGTTGTTTGCCACTTGGTCGATGGTTTGAAGAAGCAGTTCAGCGCCCAGTTTAGCCAGACGATCATG
>CAIVDK010000043.1 GCA_903904655.1 uncultured delta proteobacterium
AAACATGATGTTTTATCCCAGAGTCCCAGAAACCACTCCCTGCGTTTCATAGACAATGATAGTTTCAGAATACGACGGTTGCCATCCTTCACCATATAACTGCCCATGGCAAAAAGTTTGTATCGTAACGTCGACATCTTCTGCTGGACTTTCGTTCCGATAATGCTCTGACGGAATAAACTCATCAGATTGTAAGCCAGCATGACCATGTTTAAAGCGGCCTCCGTTCCGTAGAAGCTGTGCAAATTGAAACTGTCAAAACCAAAATCATACTTGAGTTCCTTGATCCGGTTCTCCGCTTCCGCTCGATCTTTGTAAAGATTCCAGACCTGAATCGCCGGCAAGGTTAAATTCGTGATGAAACAATGGTACCGGTAGTTGTTGTAAATGTCGCTGTCCTGGAAAAGCCGCAACTGCCTACCGGTTGCTTTTGGCCGGTCCTGAATCTTCTGCCGGATGATGACCATCCGCCGGGCTTTTGAACCGTTGATGCTTTGATATTGAGTTTCACTGATCTCAACGCCGTCGTCTAACTTCAGCCACACTTGCTGCCGGGATATTTCCTTCTGAATCGGCCCATACATGCGGGCCGCGATAATGTAGGAAACCGGACCTTCTTCCCGTTCCTCAAGGTATCGGAAAATATCTTCTCCGTAAAAACCGCTGTCGCCCCTTAGTAATCCGACCTTCTTGCCTTGCAGTTTATGCAGCGTGTCTTCCAGGAATGAAAACATGTTGTTGGCTGAATGCGCATTGCCGCTTCTCAACCAGACATTGGCAATCATCCGGCAATCCGCAACAAACGCCATCAGGGGATGGTGTGACTTTCTCCCCGGTTTCTTCGCATTGTAACCCACTCTTGCCCCTTCTTGATCCCCGTAACGGGTCAAAACGGAGGAATCCAAGTCTAACGTGTAATTGTCAAATCGTAAATTCTGGAAAAACCACTGATACATCAAGGTAAATACCTGCTGGTTCTTTTCCTGGGTAAATTTACTGAAAAACCGCTTATAGGTGTCCTGCCCGCATATCCGCTCCCATCCAAAGATCTTCCGGATCACAGCATCCTGGCGGGTAACTTCCGTATGCATGAAACGATTTGCCCCACACCACACGCTGACCAAAAAGCTTTTGATGATCTCCTCCGGCTTATATCCACGGTTGGAACCTGGTTCAGGAAGTCCTAATGTTGAAAGCATCGAATCGATATCGCAGCGCTCCAGCATCTTCTTCATCAGTGCCATTCCGCCCCATGGCGTGATGTCTTTGTCCGTAAATCCAATCTCAAAATCCATTGTCCCTCCCGTAAGAAAATCTTATCTGGATTTCAACACAGGGCGCACTCACCAAGACCACCAATTTCCTTACGCTTTTCTATTAGATTCTCTATTGCTGCGCAATAGAATTCTTTAACCTATTGCGGAATCTGGGTTTATAGTACGTGAATGAGCGCGAAAAAAATCAAATGATTTATCCGCACCCTCACAAAATGAAAACAAGCTTGATTATTTGTCACAATGTGCTACAATTGTTGCAGGAGGTGGAATATGAGCGTAGCAATACGAATTGACGATGAATTATATAAAGAGGCAAAAAAGAGTGCCGAGGCGGAGTTCCGTACAGTACCCCTACAAGTAATTTATTGGGCCAAGATAGGAAGAGCCGCTCTCGATAACCCGGATCTTCCTATTGAGTTCATCCGTGACATACTGGCAGCAAGAAAACAAGGTGACTATACGCCCTTCGAGTTTGGTGCGGAATGAACGTAGTTGAGACGCGATACTTTAGAAATAGCTATAAGAAGCTTCATGCCAACCAGATCAAGCCGGTAAATGATGCGATTCGGTATATACTATCCGATCTGCAAAGTGGAGAAGAAAAAAAAGGCGATCTTGCAGGTGTATTGATATACAAATTTCGAGTGCAAGATCAGCAATTTCTTCTGGCATACGAATATGACAAAGAAACTTTGTTCTTGCTTGCTCTTGGGGTACACGAAAATTTCTATAGGGATTTGAAAAAGGCACGTTCATAAAGGGGTCCGCTCACGAAACGGATAATAGTCTCCCATGACCGCTACTTTCTGGATCACAGATTGACCTGAAGGCTGTAGAAAATGAGTTGGAGCAGTCCTACCACATCTGGACGGAACTGAGTTGCAAACTGGAAGAGGAAACAGCCATGCCCCAATAGGGTCTGACCTATACTTGACTAGACAGACGGAGAAAAAGTTTTAAACATTATTCGCTGAGATGCGGAAAAAATCTCCTAAAACCAGAAAAAATTTGTTAAGTAAATACAACACCTTATGAAACGAGAAAAGATTGAGGAAAAATCTAATGTTTTATCCGCACCTGTCCCCATTCTTTCTTCCTGCTAATAAAGAGGTCAGTAATTCTTGAGAGCTACTCTATTTCGAATGGTATTAATTATCGCCATAAACTCCAGAAGACCGTAGGTTGTTCTTAACAGCGGACAAATTTCCCGTAAATTACCTGGCAGGCTTTTGGTCTTTATTACCGTGAAATGCCGAGTGCCTAAATTTCAGTTTCCTTGATTTTAAAGACATTGTTGCTTTCAATTCTTTTTTCAAGAGAGTATAAAGATAACGAAAAATCGGGAAATACTTGGCAAGCATATTAAATGTTAGAAGGCAGCAAGGTATGGTAAAGCTTTATAGTAAATGATAGCCAGCATGAGGTGATGGTATGAGCATGACCAAATCTGAATTTATTCCGAAATGGCGTTACTGGTGCAAACGAATAATCATAAGCCTTGCGATTATTCTCGGTGTCGTGCTTGTTTGGCACTTATGTCTTTCATTTGATATGAGTAACCGTATACGCTCGCACGGTGTACACGGGAGCGCGTCAGATGAAATGCTGTCTATTTCGATCAATCCTTTGACTAACCTAATATCCATAACAATTGTAATGCCTCCTGATCCTGATGGTAGTAACCCTTTTTCTGCCCTTGGCTCAACTCTTGTTGATTCAATGTTTCATGCAATCGGTCCGGGGTTAACAGCAATAATCGACGAGAAACTAAACACCCAGGCGCGTGAAAAATTTGATTTGTACGCCATGCTTGTTCCCTATCGCGTTCATCTTTCAACAAAGAAGGCTACGCCGGAGGCTTTTGCCAAGATTCAAGAGGAACGTGAGAAGCGCCGTGCAGAGGAAGCCAAGGTTAAACTGCAGTCAATCCGTGCCTATGCCGCTGCCAATCTGTTGCTTAAAAATGTTCAGGTCTCACAAGGTGAGCGCTTCGGTAAAACCGTGGATAGTGTATTCGGCACCATCGAAAACAATGGTACCAAAACACTCAGCAAAGTAACGGTGCGCTTTTACTTTCTCGACAGTGCCAGAAAGCGAATTGGGGAGAAGGACTTTTCACCTGTTTTAGTCTCAAAGTATTCATTCGACGACAACACGCCACTTCGTCCAGGCTATAGAAAAGACTTCGGCTACAGCGTGGAAGACAAGGCTCCCTCTGGATGGTCCAAAGAAGTTGAGGCCGATATAGTTGATATTGAATTTTCAGAGGAACAGGACAAAGATAAATCCGTTCCGGCTATGGAGAAACACCCCTATGCCCCCAACCTGTTGCTTAAAAATGTTCAGGTCTCACAAGGTGAGCGCTTCGGTAAAACCGTGGATAGTGTATTCGGCACCATCGAAAACAATGGTACCAAAACACTCAGCAAAGTAACGGTGCGCTTTTACTTCCTTGACAGTGCCAGAAAACGAATTGGCGAGAAGGACTTTTCACCTGTGTTAGTCTCAAAGTATTCATTCGACGACAACACGCCACTTCGTCCGGGCTATAGAAAAGATTTCGGCTACAGCGTGGAAGATAAGGCGCCTTCGGGTTGGGTCAAACAAGTTGAGGCTGAAATAGTTGAGATGAAATTCTTAGATGAGTAATATGACCACAATTATAAATAACAACGTTCATGGAATCAGCGTGAATGACTTGAATTCATTAGCCCTTGGATTTAACATTAAGCTATCAGGGCAAAAAAATATTTTGGGGGTTTAACTATGGTAGACATGAAACGCATATCGATACAAACTTCTGATAAAACTTTTTACACAGATTTTAAAAATAAAAATTTTGATGGATTAAGAATTTCCGTTTATACAAAAGATTCTATTGAAAAAGAAATATCTGACACCGTGACTTACTTTATTACTGGTATTGGTGGTGGTATTGCATTGAATGTATTTTCTAATTGGCTCTATGACAAAATCAAAAATACTCCTGATAAAAATACTGTGATAAATGGGAATGTAATAAATGCAAAAACCGTTAACATTACCAATATCATTCAAATAATATCTAATGATAAAAATGGTAAATAAATTTAAAGCCAATCCAATGGAAATAATATTCTACCAAAATCAATACAGCCGATCGCTGCGCTCCGGCTGATTTTTTCGTTATAATATAATTATCATTAAGGAGGCATTTGATGGATAGCAATGACCTTGTAAAGCGTCTCGAAGTATCTGAGCGTTTCCTACCAGCAGTGCTCAGTTCATTGACACCCAAAGTCAAGTATCTTATACTTCACCTAACAAAAAGGAGTTTCGTTTTTATTTATTTAATCATTTCCAGAGAAGGAGGAAATATGCGCGCATTATCTTCAATTAAAAAGTATATCTGGTTTATGTTATTTCTATTCATTTTCATTACTTATTCTAGCCCAACTTTTGCACAAGCCCCTAAGAAAAATAAATCAAACCCAATACAACAAAAAAAAGCAGAACCAACACCAGCAAAGGCAGCAGAACCAGCAACACCCGTTGGAGGTAGCGAAAAAATTGTTGGTGCTTTTGGTATTAAGTTTGGAGAAAACATAAAGCCCTACCTCGAGGGGCATTATTCAAATAAGACATGGTATGTGCCAGACTTGACTGTCCCCGCAAACACACTTACGTACAAGATCCTAAAGCCACCTATCAATGTAAAGGACAATTTCCCTGATATTCAAGATGCAGAGCTTTTAGGTATCTCCGATGAAAACGACCTTGTCCTTACTCTTAACTTCACTGGCGCGTGGGGCAGCACTAGCCAAATATGTGGAAAGAACAGTATTGGACCAGTAATACTAGAAGCCCTTAGAGAAAAATACAAAATAAAAAAAACCATATCAAACAATTACGGTTGGCAGGAAGAATACGGGGATGACGAAAATAACAAGGTTGTATTTCAATGCACGGGGAGCAGTTTTTCTGCAAAATATACGTCACATTTAATGTCGGACTACATCGCACGTCTCAAAGGTGGACAACAAACGCAGAAAGACGAAATGAAGAAATCCCTCAAGGGATTTTGAAATTAGCGCTAATAGACTAACATAATTCACTCATAAGGAGGAAATATGCGCGCATTATCTTCAATTAAAAAGTATATCTGGTTTATACTGTTTCTATTCATTTTCATTACTTATTCTAACACAACTTTTGCACAAGCCCCTGTAAGTACCCAATCAAAACAAATTGGCGGTACAGATATTATTGCTGGTGCTTCTGGTATTAAGTTTGGAGAGAACATAAAGCCCTACTTTGAAGGTCAAGGGTATTATTCCAACAGTTCACTATATGAGCAAGGTTTTGACTTAAGATATGTTGTTTTAAAGTCACCCATCAATTTGAAGGAAATGTTTCCCGATGCCCACACGATAAAACTTTCCGGTATTGCCGACGACAATGACCGTGTCATTGTTATTAAAATAGAAACACTTTCACGAACTTTAGCATCTAATTGCGGACAACACCCTACTGTAAAGGCAATAATGGAATTTCTTGGAGAAAAATACAAAATAACAAAGCCTCAAAAAGATTGGAATGGAATGGAAGAATATGGTGATGTTGAGGGCAACACGATTAAG
Organism: uncultured delta proteobacterium; assembly: GCA_903904655.1. Lineage (GTDB taxonomy): Bacteria > Desulfobacterota > Syntrophia > Syntrophales > Smithellaceae > UBA8904. The sequence continues at coordinate 5,897 of CAIVDK010000043.1, forward strand.
ACGAACTGCACAGGGAATATGTTTGATATTAGATATACGTCTCATTTAATGTCGGACTACATCGCACGCCTTAAAGCCAAAAGACAGAACTTTAAAGAAGAAGTAAAGACATCTTTGAAAAAAATAATGTAAATATTAAACGCCTAAGACACTATGCTATTTGAGAGGAATTCCCGTGAAAGAAGATATTCAAGGAATATGAAAATGAAAAATGGAAGGCCAGAACACCGGCCTTCCTTCAGCAACCCACTCATAAAGGACGATAGCATATGATGCGGTTAATACCTAATCCTGGAGTTCTCAAAATTGCGGACTCTTTTTATGAAGCGGCTCAAGCCTTGAATACATTCTCAGACTCACGGATGTCGGTCCCAACCATTGTAAATGCCACGTTTGCCCTTGAACTATTCCTCAAGTCTCTAAACATTAAGTTTAGTTGTGAGGAACCGACCGAAATCATGCCCGGTCTTACCGCTTTTGGTCGTGTTCGAGAAGTGCCGCTGGAGACCGGCCATATGCCTTCAAAGCTTTTTTGCGCCCTAGACGCAACTATTAAAAATGGGCTGGAGAACTGTTTCGCCCAAGAACAATATCGGAACAAACCAATGACATTGATCGAGGCGTTGCAGACATATGATGGCGACTTTCAGAATTGGAGGTACATCTTTGAGGGGAAAGCTAAGCCCTTTGATATTCAACTCTTACTTGAGTTGTTGCGTTTTCTCTCTGCGACGATCCATGGGTTATCTCCCAAGTGGGCCTAACTCTGCAATCAATCGTCCTTCGTGGCTTTCGTTTAGGCCGATTGATTTGAAAGCTACTCTCTTTCCATCCGTAATCATCAATCCCGACAACTGCACGCCATTAAACATTTAGGTAGGTGAAGTCAACATAACGCCCATTATAAGACAAATAAGGCCGGGAAACCCCGGCCTTATTTGTCTCTAATAAAAATCTTATAGCGCTAACGTTTGGCGTAATCCTTTTTCTATTTCCGATATATCGTCCTGTGAGGCGCTCTCTATTTTTTCAACCAGTCGGCTTTTATCCACCGCCCTGATTTGGTCACAAACAGCGACAACTTGTCTTCTTTGGCATTTTATAGAAATGGTTAGAGGGGGATGTGGCTTGCCGGCAGAAGAAAGGGGCACAACAACAACGGTTCTCCTGGCTTCATTGATCGGTGTCGCGCCTATTATTATGCAAGGCCGTTTCTTTTTGATTTCAGATCC
>CAIVDK010000044.1 GCA_903904655.1 uncultured delta proteobacterium
CGAGAGCAGCGCGATGGAATTTATCATCGGCACGGAAATCGGCATTATTCACCGGATGCAGAAAGAGAATCCGTCGAAACATTTTTATCCGGCATCCCCCAAAGCGGTTTGCCCGAATATGAAACGGATCAACCTGGAAAATATTCTCTGGTCGCTCACGGACATGGATTATCAAATTACCGTCCCGGAAGAGACGATGAGTCAGGCCAGGGGCTCGATTGAAAGAATGCTGAAAATTATTTGAGATCAATTTTATGAAAAAAAATTCACTTGATATTGTCCATACCCGATACGTTACCTTTGCCGAGCCACCCGATACGTTGCAGCTCAAATCAGGCCGCCGTATCGGCCCCGTCACCCTGGCTTATGAAACTTACGGCAAGCTCAACCCGGCTAAATCGAACGCTATTTTAGTTTGCCACGCGCTCTCGGGAGACGCTCATGCCGCCGGAATACACAAGGACGACAAGACCCCCGGCTGGTGGGACGATATGATTGGACCGGGTAAGGCGCTGGACACTCGTCTTTATTTTGTGATTTGTTCCAACGTAATCGGCGGATGCAAAGGCAGCACGGGGCCTTCGTCGATCAATCCTGAAACGGGCAAACCTTACGCGCTGGATTTTCCGCTAATTACCATTGCGGATATGGTGGAAGCCGAGCGCCACTTAATCGACCACCTTGGCATTGAAAAACTTCTTTGCGTCATCGGTGGCTCGATGGGCGGCATGCAGGCGCTGCAATGGACTTCGGCCTACCCCGGACGTGTGCTGTCTGCAATTCCGATTGCCACGGCATTGAAGCATTCGCCGCAACAAATTGCCTTCAACGAAGTCATCCGGCAATCCATCATGGCGGATCCGGCTTGGCGCAAGGGTTACTACTACGAACACGGTCAGCCGGAAAACGGCCTGGCGGTAGCGCGCATGATCGGTCACATCACCTTTATGAGCGATCAGTCCATGGAAGAAAAATTTTCACGTAAACTTAAAAATGACAACCTCAGCTTTCAGTTTGTTGATGACTTTGAAGTAGAAGGCTATTTGCGCTATCGCGGGTATAATTTTGTCAAGCGCTTTGACGCGAATTCGTACCTCTACATTACCAAGGCCATGGACTATCTTGATCTCTCTGGTGAAAACTTTATCCCGGACATCAAAAAAACCACCATCCGATTTCTGGTGATTTCATTTAAGTCAGATTGGCTCTACCCTTCCCATCAATCCCAGGAAATTGTCCGTCTTTTAAAAAGAAAACACGCCTACACGACCTATTTCGATCTGATCTCGACTTACGGCCATGACGCTTTTTTGATCGAGATTGACGATGAAACAAGACTAATTAAAAATTTTTTGGCCAATATTGAGCACTAAAAGGTAAAGAATAAAAGCATGAAACCTGATCATCAAATTATTGCAGGCATTGTTCATGAGGGAGCGCATATTTTAGACTTGGGCTGCGGCAATGGCGAACTGCTTTCCCTTTTGCGGCAACATAAAAATGCCCTGGTACAGGGCATCGAGCTGGATGAGGATCGGATGCACACCTGCGTTGAAAACGGCCTCACCGTCCTGCAAGGCGACATCGAGACCGGCCTTGAGGATTACCCCGACCAGTCTTTTGACTATGTGATTCTCAATCAGATCATGCAGGAAATTAAAAAAGCGGATTTCGTCATTCAGGAGGCGCTGCGCATAGGACACAAGGTCATTGTCGGCTTCCCTAATTTCGCCCATCTTTCGGCGCGCACAACCCTTTTCCTACATGGCAGGACGCCGATCAATGAGGCTCTGCCCTATTACTGGTTTGAGACGCCCAACATCCGTTTCCTGACGATTTGGGACTTTGTTGATTACTGTGAAAAAAAGAACATTACAATTGAACAAAAATATTTTCTGGGAAAGTCAGGACTCATTCATTTCCTGCCCAATTTGTTTGCGCAGAATGCTCTCTTTGTCCTTGCCCGACCCTGAATCAACCACCTCGCGAGCTCGCTGTCGAGGCATGAAATGAACGTCATTATATCGCGAGCTCGCCGCGGAGAATTAACGTTCGTCCCGCTTAAGCGGGATTAAAAAGAAATGGAAAACATATGGACAAGA
>CAIVDK010000045.1 GCA_903904655.1 uncultured delta proteobacterium
AAAGCCGGGTGATGTTCTGAGCTGTGAAGTATGCGGACTTGCTGTCATTGTGGATGAGGAATGCGGCTGTGTGATCACCGAACTGATCTGCTGCGATGAGCCGATGGGGAACAAAGGTCCCAAACCGCCAAAGAAAGCGGCCGCCGCGCCGAAGAAAAAAGCGGTTGTGAAAAAGGTAAAACCGGCTGTGAAAAAATCAGCCGCGAAGAAACCGGTGGCGAAAAAAGCAGCTGCTAAAAAACAGGCAGCAAAAAAGAAACCGGTCAAAAGATAGTTAGGACAAATGATTGCGGCCATGGTTGGCAGTCTCAGTCCCCGGATTTTAGGGGCTTGGGGCTTTTCATTTGCTGACTGTTCACGCCGATTTTTAGCTGCATTTAAATTCAGTCGTATATTTTTATGAAAAAAGTTGTTCGTCTAAACGATGTGGATGCGGCCCGGTTTCCGCCGGCGCAAAAAAACGGCAGGGATAATATCTGGTGTGACAAGTTCGGCTATTTTATCGATCTGGATGCCTGTTCAGCGCGGTCATATCAAAAGAGGGTCTGCCGCCGCTGTTATGCGTCTCTCCTGCAGGTGCCCTTGCCTTTTGATTAAAAATGTTTACTTGCGGTGTGCGCCACCCAGCAGAGAACCCCGGAAACCTCAGGCGCTTCCCCGTCCGACCGATAAACCGATGGGTCAGGCCAAGCCCTTGAAGCGAATCCGACGTATACCCATCGCCGATTGTTTGACAGCATCCTTAACCATAGTCTTATTTTGATATAAAAAAATTAGGAGGGAAAAATCATGGGCAATATTTTCAATTTTTCGGGTAAAACAGCGATAGTCACCGGCGCGGGCAGAGGCATTGGCCGGGTGATTGCTTTAGGATTGGCGGAAGCAGGAGCCAACGTTGTTTTGTGCAGTCGGACCAAAGCCGAAATTGACGGCGTCGCGGATGAAATCCGCAAAAAAGGCGGCAAAACTCTGTCCGTTGTGATCGATCTGACGAACAATGAACAGTTGGACAATCTTGTGAATTCAACTATTAAGGAATTCGGTCGGATCGACATTCTGGTCAACAACGCCGCCCGCAGCTTTCTGCGCGGGCTGCTCGATTTGCGCGAGGACGGATGGGACAAGTGTTTCAACACCAACGTCAAGGCTGTATGGCTTTTGAGCCGTCTTGTTGCGCGTCAGATGATTGAACAAAAAAGCGGAAAGATTATCAATATTACCACAGTCGGAGCGGATAAGGCTGAAGCGGGCATGGCCGCCTACGGATGCAGCAAAGCGGCGCTTAAGATGCTCACGCGTTGCATGGCCCGCGAGTGGGCGCAGTTGGGCATCAACGTGAATGCTGTTGCGCCTGGATTTACTCGCACGGATTTCAGCAAGCCCATCTGGTCCAATCCCGACATTGAAAAGCTGATTTGCAACACCATTCCCAAAGGAAAAATCGCTGAACCGGAAGACGTTGTCGGGGCGGTGCTTTTTCTGGCGTCCAGCGCCGCCGACTATATCACCGGTGATACGATTTATGTGGACGGCGGAACGATGACCACTTAATCAGCTATCAAAATTGCATTAAAAATGTTTCATTTATAAGGATAAAAATTAGTCCAGTTGGATAGTAAAGGCGCCATAAAAACTGTCCTGAGCAGTTTAAAAATATTGAGAAAGAAGAAATATTATGCCGATTGAAATCAAGATGGAAGGCCAGGTGGCCGTTGTGACGTTGAATGAAGGGGAAAACCGTTTGAATCTGGATTTCCTGGAGAAGTTTATGGACGCCCTGGATCATGTGGAAAAAGAAACGGACGCCAATGTCCTGGTCGTGCGAGGCGCGCATGAAAAAATCTTCAGCAACGGAATCGATCTGGAGTGGCTGCTGCCGATCATGCAGAAAAATGATCAGGCGACTGCCAAAAAGTTTATCGATACGATGATGGGACTTTTTAAAAGAATTCTCCTCTATCCGATGCCCACGATTGTCGCCCTTACCGGGCATGCCTTCGCCGGTGGCGCGATTTTGTCCTGCTACTTTGATTTTCGTTTCATGCGGTCGGATCGGGGCTTTATGTGCTTTCCGGAAGTTGATCTGGGCATTCCATTTCTGCCGGGCATGCTCACCGCGATGAGAAAGGCTATCCCGCGTTACAAACTCGAAGAAATGATTATCACCGGAAAACGTCTCACAGCGAAGGAATGCGAGGATCATCATATCATTACCAAAGCCTGCCACATCGATCAGTTGATGGACGAGGTCATGAATTTTGCCAAACTCCAGAATAAGCGACGGGTGATTGTTGCCGCTATCAAAGAGGAATTGAACAAGGATGTTGTTTACGCGATAGAGCATGATGATCCGCCGATTATAGAGTCCGGGCGCTTCTATGTTTGAGTGAGTCCGATCGAACGGGCATTTTGTGTTGATTAGGATTTTCCGGGATATGTGTATAGCTGTTCCCAAAACGAGAAATGCACAAGTCTCGCCATACAGGTGGATATATTCCAGCATGAATCGCAAAAGCGAAATTGGAACTCAACGTGCTTCGGGAGATTGCGGAACTGATCAGAGACGGTATGCCAGCCGATCAACTGCTCACGTTGATTCTGGATAAAGCCATGCAGGTGATGGCCGTCCACAACGGATCGGTGTTTCTGGTGGATCCGCAGGAGGCAGACGGTCTTAGGCTGGTTGCCGCCAAACCGGAAGTTGTTTTGGAAAATCCCGGCGGGGACCATGCGCCCCACCGCTGTTCGCTTGTCAAAAGCGTTATTGAAAGCGGGAAGACCTTGCGGATCGCGGGGCTTGAGAATGATCCCAAATACGGATCTTCTTACTTTATCAGTATGCCGGTTTATAAAAGCAGACAGGTCATTGCCGTAGTGAATCTTGCCAACAAGGAAAATAGTGGCATCTTTACGGAAGGCGACGAGCGTATTTGGTCGATCATGTTGGGCGTCATCGGTACCGGCATTGAAAATATCAGCCTGCGCAATAAAGTAAAACTACAACTGGCGGAAATAAAAGAATTGACCGGCATGCATAAAAAGTAAATCATTGTATTGATGATCAACGGATTCCTGCTGCTTCCATGGTTCAACATCCTTCACTTCTCACACATTCCAGAAGCTAAACCCAAAACTCATAAAGATAAATATTAATTGCCTAAATGGGCTGTGTGCAGCGTTCGATTAGGCAGGGGATCGTATTTGCTTGACATGTAATATGTTGTCATATAGTGCGTGTTTGCAAAGGAATGCATGGGCTGGAGTTTGTTTAATGAGTTTGAACCACTTAAAGAAACAAAAGATTTCACAGGGTTTGTCCCTGCTGATTCATGGTGTGCTGATCAAATCATTGGCATTTCTCAATAACAATCCAGTCATGCTGAAAACCGAATCGTTTCACCTGGTTTATTTCGGTCTTTTTGCCGCGCTGGGGGCGATGGCCAGCCTGAGTATTTTCTGTTTTTATCTGCATCTCCGAGGTTTTTTTTCGGGCCTGCCTGTACTTCCTGTCGCCCTGGCTTTCACAATGGGTGATATGATTGGGGTTAAGGTTCTTTACTACATTTCTCTCGGCAGTAAATTTTTCCAGAATCCCAAGGGCTATCTTAACGAAACAACCATGTATAATCAAGGGGGCCTTATGGGAATGGTGTTGGTAGGTACAGCCATTGGTTTGATCAATAATATCAATCTGCTGATCATGTTCGATGCCATGGTTATCGCCTGTTCTTTTGCGCTTTTTCTGGGTCGACTCGGTTGTTACAATTACGGATGCTGTTTTGGGAAACCGACTTGCAGCCATATGCATGTTAAATATCATTTCGACAGTTCCAAAATAATCAGGACAAATCCGGAATTTAAAGATGTTCCTCTGGTGCCGACTCAACTCTACACTGCCTATTTTGACCTGTTCATGTTTATTGTCTTTACCGGCATTGCTCTGCTTTATCCCGCCGACGGGCTCATTACTTTGACGTTTGTTGTTTTATTTAACGGATTCAGGGTTTGCATTCAAAAATATCGGTTTACCGAACCATCGGATCAGTTGAATTATACGAAGATGGCTGTTTTCTATTTTGTGTTTGGCCTGTCGATCTGGTTGTTTCTCTTCCTCATCAATGGAGGAAAACTGATCGTCCAGCCCTTACAGAATCCTCTTACGTTTGCCGCCTGGGTCCAATTTGTTTTGACCGCCACTGGCCTGATGTCGTCCATGGTTGTCATCGGAATCATCGTTTTCGTTTTTCATGGGCTGCATGGAAGGAAACTGGGGACGCATTTCAATTTGTCCCATGACTGAAACGCCGATGAAATTAGCGATAACAAAAATTCCGGCGCACTTTATCTGGATTATGGGGTTGCTGGAAGCGATTACGGTGCCGCTGGTTGTCGCAATGCCTGCGTGGACTGGCACGGCGTTAAAGAATCCGCTGCATGGGATTGTGGTCGGATTTGCCGGTGTGCTCTTCCTTTTTTATATTGTCAATCGTTTGCTGGGATTATTGCGTATGACCCTGTTGGATGACCCGGTCATCGGCGTCAGCATATTCTCATCAGCCGTATGGAGCGGTCTGATCCTGGCTTTGATCTTTTCCATCCAGTACGGTTTGAAATACCGGATTCCTTTTGAGTATCCGTTGAAAGAAGTGATCATCGGCTTTTGCTGTGCCGGCGGCGCTGTTTTTCTCTTCGGGCTGATATACAGGATTGTCGCCGCTCGTTTGCCTTTTTTAAGCATCAACATCAAGACGACGACTGGAGGGTTTCAGGTGAAGACTTTTTCCCTGTGGCGTTTGGCATTCTGGTCCGGCATATACGAAAGCATTGCGCTGCCTATTATTTTGATCTGGACTTTTTATCCCCGGCATCAGACAGCCGTTGCGATTTTTACCGGGCTTGCGGGTGGTATCGCGGGCGGCGCTTTTATCTGGCTCATTACGATGGTTTTCAGAAAACCGGCATTCATCATTTTAGATAAAGTTACGGCGGACATCCCTGCTGCACCCAAACAATGATCCGGCAATCATCAAGCCGCATCCATCAACGAAGATAATTACTTTTCTGCGATGGATATCTGTGAAGCATCACTGTTTACTTATCTTTTTCTTGTGCGCTGCGCACATAAACCGAATTGGCATGTGCCTCCAACCCTTCCATTTGGGCAAAATGCCGTGTTTGGCCGGACAGCTTCTCGAAAGCCGATTGAGAGAAGGACAATACGCTCATCCGCTTGTAGAAATCATAAACACCCAGGGGCGAGGAAAAACGCGCCGTTCCTTCCGTGGGCAAGATATGATTGCTCCCGGCGATGTAGTCGCCCAGGGCTTCGGGTGTGTAGGATCCCAGAAAAACAGAACCGGCGTTGCGAATCTGTTCTAAAATAGCCTTCGGATTTTCCACCATCAACTCTAGGTGCTCCGGCGCGAAGAGATTGGTCAGCTCCACGGCTTGACCGATGTCGGATGTGATGATGATCGCGCCGTACTGAGCCAGAGATTTTTCAATGATCCCTTTCTTGGGGAGCTTCTGCAACTGCTTTTCGATTTCTCCCGCCACGCGGCAGGCCAGATCGGGATAGGGCGTGAATAAAACAGCCGCCGCCATTTCATCATGTTCGGCCTGTGCCAGCATATCCGCCGCCGCATAAGAGGGATTGGCGGTTTGATCGGCCATGATCACCACTTCGCTGGGGCCGGCGATCATATCAATGGCGACCTGTCCGAATACGAGTTTCTTGGCCGCGGCGACATAGGCATTACCCGGTCCCACAATTTTATCCACGCGCGGAATAGTTTGCGTTCCATAGGCCAGTGCGGCGATAGCCTGCGCGCCGCCGATCTTGAAGATGCGGTGCACGCCTGCGACGTCGGCTGCTGCGGCAATGAGCGGATTGAGTTGACCGTCTTTCACGGGGCTTGTCAGGATGATTTCCTGGACCCCTGCAATGCGCGCCGGAATGGTCGCCATCAGCAGCGTGGAAGGATAAAAAGCCTTGCCACCAGGCGCGTAAATGCCTGCCCGCTGCAAGGGCAGTATCCGCTGACCCAATTCTACGCCGTCTTCATCGCTAATTGTGTATCCGGATGCAATCTGATGGCGATGATATTTTTCGATTCGTCGGGCAGCCAGTTCGATCACCTCGCGGTCTTCGGGGGTTACTTTAGCTGCCGCCTCTTTTCTTTCTTGCTCAGTTGCTTCTACAGTTGCCGGCGTCAGGATGCAGCCGTCAAACTTCCGGGTATAATGGAACAGTGCTTCATCGCCGCGCATGGATACATCATGAATGATTTGGGCCACGTTTGCCAGCAGATCAGGCGTAAACGCACCGCCTCGCCGCCGTAATTCTTGAAAAAAATCCCTAAATTCCGTTGCGTCGGCTCGAATGATTTTCATCTTATTGTTTCATCCTTTGTATGTCCGCACCCAGCGCGGAGAATTTCTTTTCAATATTCTCATAACCGCGGTCAATATGATAAACCCTCGAAATTTCCGTGGCGCCCTCGGCCACCAGCGCCGCCAGAATCAGTGAGGCGGAAGCCCGCAAATCCGTGGCCATGGTTTGCGCGCCGTAGAGTGTCGGTACGCCCCGGACAATGGCGCTGCCGCCCTGAATTGTGATGTCCGCGCCCATGCGCATGAGTTCGCTCACATGCATAAACCGGTTTTCAAAAACGGTTTCCGTAATCACGGAAAGGCCGCTGCCAATGGACATGTAAGCCATGATCTGCGCCTGCAAATCCGTGGGAAAGCCGGGGTGGGGAAGGGTTTTCACATCAACACTATGGATTTTACGACCGGCGGCGACTTTCAGTCCTCCGTCAATGGGTGTGATTTTCATACCGGTGTCGCGCAATTTGTTGATCAGAGCTTCCAGATGCTGGGGGTTGCAGCCTAGCACATTGATTTCACCCTGCGTCATTCCGGCGGCGATCATAAACGTGCCGGCTTCGATGCGATCAGGAATAATGGACGCTTCAGTCCCCGTAAGCGATGTTACGCCGGTGATCGTTATGACATCCGTTCCCGCGCCGCTGATTCTGGCGCCCATGCCTTTAAGAACATCCGCCAGATTGATGATTTCCGGTTCCCGCGCGGCATTGTTGAGCACCGTCGTGCCTTCCGCAAGTGACGCCGCCATCATGATGTTTTCCGTGCCGGTGACCGTCGGCAGATCAAAATAAATATTGGCGCCTTTGAGTCTATTTGCCGTCGCTTCGATATAACCGCCGCGCAATTCCACGGAAGCGCCCATATCCTGGAGCGCTTTGATGTGCAGGTTAACCGGCCTTGCGCCGATGGCACAACCGCCCGGCAGGGACACTCGGGCCTTGCCCATGCGCGCCACCAGCGGTCCCAGAACCAATATGGAGGCGCGCATCGTTTTGACGAGTTCATAGGGGGCGACGCTGTTTATGATTTTATCAGCGCTGATTTGCACGGTGCTGTCGCCTTCAATTTCCACGCCCATATTTCTTAAAAGCTTATAGGTGGTTTTGATATCGACCAGATCGGGAATGTTATGAAACGTACACGTTCCTTCCGTCAGCAGCGCCGCCGTCAGAACAGGCAATGCGGCGTTTTTCGCGCCGCTGATCTGAACATCTCCATGGAGCGGCTTACCGCCGTGAACGACTATTTTATCCACTTATTTTCTCCTTCCTTTGATTACGCGCGAAAGTCCCGCGTAATCAGCGCGCACATCAATACGATCATAAAAACCGGCATTTGCCATGATGGCGCGCACATTTTCGCCCTGTTTAGAGCCGATTTCGAGAAAAAGCCAGCCATTTTCTGTAAGGTGGCTATATGCCTGATATATTAATTTTTCGTAAAATTCCAGACCTGTTTGTCCGGACAGGAGCGCCTCGCGTGGCTCATAATCTTTAACGCCGGCGGCGAGCGTCTCATATTCCTCCGCTCCGATATAGGGCGGATTGGAAACGATCATGTTAAATTCGCCATGAACCTGTTCGAATAAATCACTCTGAAGGAAGGTAATCGAATTTTCCAGTCCCAGAGTGCAAGCATTTTTTTGGGCCAGTTTCAGTGCCGCCGCCGAAATGTCGGTGGCCGTGATTTGTGCCTTGGGAATTTCTTTGGCCAAGGCCAGTGCAATCGCACCGCTGCCCGTACCGATATCCAAAATACGTGGCTGGTTAAAAGCCTGAGTCCGGCAGACGGCGAGCGCTTCTTCGACAATCACTTCCGTATCGGGCCGGGGAATCAGCACGTCATGATTGACTTCCAGCGTGAAGGACCAGAAGGCCTTGCGTCCGGTAATGTAGGCGACAGGCTCGAAGCGCAATCGTCTGTCGAGAAGTTTTTGGAAGACCGTCATTTGAGCGTTGCTTATTGGTCTGTCGGGATTCTTGATAAACTCCAACCGGTCGCAGTTTAGACAAAAAGCCAACAAAACTTCCGCGTCCAATCTGGCCGAAGGAATTTCCACGGATTCCAGTTTAATAGTTGTTTCGGAAATAATGTTACGAATCGTCATGGGGGTCCGTTGTCTTTCGTTGCTAAGTCATTTTCCTTAGAAAACTTGTTGAATCCCGCTTGAGCGGAACGAGCGTTAATTCTCCGTAGCGAGCTCGCGATATAATGACGTTCATTTCATACCTCGACAGCGAGCTCGCGAGGTGGTTGATTAAATCCACAAGAAGATATTTATCTATTTATATATCATCTATATCATAAGGTCAAAGTGTGCTTTTGACAATCCCTTCCTTAAGAAGTGACATTTCAGTCATGCCCCTGTGACAAAAGCGTCGCCGTCTTCTCTGCCCACTGCTGTATGCATTTGGCGAGTTGCGCACAATGTAGGCCATCTTCATCTATGACATCCGTGTCATTTTGTTGTCTATTGTATTTCTTCATCCGATTAAGTCATTCCAATGATAACGGTGGTTTGCGCAAAATAATAGCAACTGGCATGGCTGTTGCTATTATAACAAAACATTAAAGAGTCTTTCCGCTTCTTTTAATAGTCGCAATAAAGAAGGAAAAATATGTTTCATTCCATGAAAAAATAAAGCGAGGTGAATGAACTGTGGCCGAACAAATGAATCAAGGAAAGGTTTTATCCATCCGCAGCAGTGTCGTCGATGTCCGCTTTCCTGTTGCACCATCCATACGCAATGTACTGATCGCAGGAGAAAAGGGTGAATATGTTATCGAGGTGTTCACGCAACTGGACAACAATACCATCCGGGGCGTTGCGCTAACGCCTACACAGGGTTTGGCCCGCGGCCAGATTGTCACCGACACTGGAAAACCTTTCGAGGTGCCCGTGGGCCCTGCGCTTCTGGGACGAGTGTTTAATGTCTTCGGAAACACCATCGACAAGAAGGGCGATGTCGAAGGGTGCGAACTCCGATCCATCCACCGTGAACCGATACCGCTTCGCGATCAATCCACCGTTTCCGAAATATTTGAAACCGGCATCAAAGCTATTGATGTTCTGGCACCCCTGGAACGCGGCGGCAAAGCCGGATTGTTTGGAGGAGCCGGCGTCGGCAAGACCGTTTTGATCACTGAAATGATTCACAATACGGTGAGCGGCCATGAAGGCATGAGTATCTTTTGCGGGATTGGCGAGCGCTGCCGCGAGGGCGAAGAGCTCTATCGCGAGATGGAGGAAAGCGGCGTGTTGGGTAACACCGTGATGGTGTTCGGCCAGATGAACGAACCGCCCGGTGCGAGATTTCGCGTGGGACACGCGGCGCTGACGATGGCGGAGTATTTCCGCGACGACGCGAAACAGGACGTTTTGTTGATGATTGATAATATTTTCCGTTTTATCCAGGCAGGGATGGAAGTGTCAGGTCTTCTGGGGCAATTGCCTTCGCGTCTGGGATATCAGCCAACGCTGGCCACGGAACTGGCGGAACTTGAGGAGCGCATCTGTAATACCAAGACCGGCGCTATTACATCCATCCAGGCGGTTTATGTGCCTGCGGATGATTTCACCGATCCTTCAGCCGTTCATACCTTTGGCCATCTTTCCGCAACCATCGCCCTGTCACGTAAGCGCGCCAGTGAAGGTTTGTATCCGGCCATCGATCTTCTGCAATCCGGATCCAAAATGCTGATGCCGAACATCGCGGGCGAACGCCACTACAAGATCGCTCAGGAGATCCGTAAAACGTTGGCGGTTTATGAAGATCTGAAAGACATCATCGCCATGCTCGGAATCTCTGAATTATCCCGGGAAGATCAACGCACTGTCTATCGCGCCCGCCGTCTGGAGCGTTTCTTCACGCAACCCTTCTTTGTCACCGAACAGTTCACAGGCACCGCAGGCAAGATGGTTTCCCGGGAAGACACGCTCAATGGCTGCGAGCGAATTCTCAACGATGAGTTTGCCGAATATCCGGAACGGGCGCTGTATATGATTGGACCCATTGAAGAGGCGAAGATTGAACATGTTGCTTAAAATCTTATTGCCGGCCGAAGTCATGATGGTGGAGGAAGTCAAAAAGATCGTCGCGGAAGCGCAGAATGGTTCTTTCTGTCTGATGCCCAATCACATTGATTTTGTGGCCACGCTGGCCCCCGGCATTTTTTCCTATGAGCTGGCCACGGGCGGACAGGAATTGCTGGCCATGGATGTCGGCACGCTGGTCAAAAAAGGCTCGGATGTTCTGGTGTCCACACGCAACGCAGTGAAAGCGCCGGATTTGGGAAAACTCAAACAGGTGGTCGTGCAGCAGTATGATGTTCTCGACGAGCGGGAGAAGATGGTTCGTTCCGCTTCGGCAAAACTGGAGGCAAGTCTGATCAGACGTTTCGTTGACTTAAAGTAGGGCGCGTCGAGTGACCTCGCGCCACCTTCAGGTGGTTAGGTTATCCCCGAACGCGTCGCGTTGACCATAAAGCTAGTAATGTAGAGGATCAAGTATGGTTGAAATAAAAAGAACAGCAAACTCGCGCCGCCGGAAGATGGCCGATCATTTCACCGAGCAGGTTGCCAAAAAAGAAGCGCTGCGCTCGAAGGGCTTGCGTCATAAAGACGAAACAGTCTGGTTTGGTCTGGGCATGATGGGCATTGTCGGTTGGGCCGTCGCCATTCCCACGCTCATCGGCGTTGCGCTGGGGCTCTGGATTGACCGCACATGGCCGACCCAGTATTCCTGGGCGCTGATGTTCCTGATTATCGGTGTTGTGATAGGCTGCATCAATGCGGCCTATTGGGTGAGAAAAGTACGCAGCAGAATTATTGAGGAAGAATAGGATGACACTGACCACGATGATGATTCTAATGGCGGCTTTTGCCGCAGGGACTGTCCTCGGTGCATTTTACTTCATCGCCCTGTGGCAGACCGTGCGCCGCCTGCCTGCAACGGAAAGTCCCGTGCGTCTGATGCTGGGGAGTCTTGTCCTGCGCATGGCTGTGCTGACGGCAGGATTTTACTTTGTCATGGGAGGCCATTGGGAGCGACTGGCTGTGGCCATGCTGGGATTTATTGTGATCAGAAAAATATTGACATACCGCCTGGGTCCTCAAAAGACGATGGAAGCGGTTCATTAAAAGAAGTTCGGCAGATCATTTATGGCCGATCAAGGAGTTGATATGGAGATTGTATCCCTCAATCAGATTAGTCCCGATCAGGTGATCATCTGGAGCTGGAGCTTCATCGTGATCAATGCGACCATCATCTATACCTGGCTGGTGATGGCCATTCTGGTCGTCGGTTCCTGGTTCATCACGCGCAACCTGTCGTCGGCAACGAATGTGTCGCGCTGGCAGCATTTTCTGGAAGTGATTATTTCCATCATCCGGGGTGAAATCAGCGAGATGACAAAAAAGGGGGCGGATAAATATATTCCCCTGGTCGGCACCCTCTTTCTGTTTATCTGTGTGTCCAATGTCCTGGTGGTTGTTCCGGGGTTTGTCGCGCCGACGTCGTCCATGACCACAACCGCGGCGCTGGCTACTTGTGTCTTTATCGCCGTTCCCTTCTACGGCATATCGCGCAATGGTCTTTTTCATTATGTGAGGGAATATTTTCAGCCTAATTTCATCTTTTTCCCTTTCCATGTCATGGGGGAATTATCCAGAACGCTGGCGCTCACCGTTCGTCTTTTCGGCAACATTATGAGTCACGAAAAGGTCGTGGGTATCCTGCTGGCGGTTACACCTTTTTTGTTCCCGGTCGTTATGCAGATTCTGGGCCTGCTCATCGGGGTGATCCAGGCTTACATTTTTGCGATCCTTTCCATGGTCTATATCGCTTCAGCGCTTTCCGCTGAAGACGAGGTTCATCATACGGAGACAAAGAAAGAAGGCGTTAGCGCTTAAAAACAATTTTATAAAGGAGGAGTATTTATGGACAGCATCAGTATCGTCGCGATGGCATCAATTTTCGGTGCGGCTTTGGCAATGGCAATTGGTTCACTTGGTCCCGGTCTGGGTATGGGACAGGCAATCTCTCAGGCGCTGGCCGCGATCGCCCAGCAGCCGGATGAGAGAAATTCTTTAACAAGAACACTTTTTGTGGGATTGGCTATGATCGAATCCATTGCCATTTACTGTTTCGTTATTTCCATGATTCTGATTTTCGCTAATCCTTTCTGGGGTTTTATTATAAAGTGAGGGGGATGATCCATGCATATCGACTGGTTTGTTTTTTTAGCGCAAATCTTTAATTTCCTCCTGCTCATGTACTTGTTGAAACGCTTTCTTTACGGACGGATACTCAAGGCCATGGATGACCGGGAAGCAAAAATTGTCGCGCGCTTTGCCGAAGCCGAAGAGCTGAAAGTTAAAGCCAACGATGCAGCCGAGCTTTATGAAAAGCGCAATCAGCTACTCAATGAGACGAAAGAGGTTATGCTCAATGAGGCGACAATTGCGGCTGACGCCAAGCGCAGAGACCTGATGGAGAAAGTCCGATTGGAAGTAGATCAGGTCAAAGCTCGCTGGCAGGATATGTTGACCAGGGAGCAGGATGCCTTTTTCTATGATCTGCGCCAGAGGGCGGCCAAACAATTGTATGCCACAGCGCGCAAGGCTCTCTCTGATCTGGCGGATGTCGATCTGGAAGAGCGGATTGTTGACGAGTTTCTCCGACGCATCCAGGCGCTTGATGAGGAAAAAAGCATTCAGATGCGCAAAGCGATCAGCGGCGGCGGAAATCGGGTGACCATCCAGAGCGCTTTTACCCTTTCTCCCCCCAAGCAGGCGCTAATTGAAGAAGTCTTGAAAAAGCAGATCACCAACGGCTTTACGATCCGTTACATGCGTGAGCCGGACATTGTGTCGGGTATCGAATTGCGGGTTAACGGGCATAAAGTTGCCTGGAGTCTCAACGAGTATCTGGAGACCCTTGTGGAAAGTCTGACCGAAACGCTCCAGAAAGAGGCGCATGCGACATAAAGTAAGGCTATCGGCTGTGAAGGCTGAAGGCAAAACGGAAAAGATGTCAGGAGGCTTAGAATGAATTCAGAGGTTGGCAAAGTAGAAAATCAGGAATTAAAGACCTTTCTGGACGACACGTTCGATACCATGAATAAAGTCTTGGATGGGCAGAATCCTGAACTGCGGCAATATGAAGTAGGCACAGTGGAATTTGTCGGACGCGATATTGCCCGAGTCAGCGGTCTGCCGCATATACAGGCGGAGGAACTGGTGCGGTTTGCCGGGAATTATATGGGATTGGTTTTCAATATCGATCCAAAGGAAATAGGCGTTGTTCTTCTGGACCCCAGTGAACATCTGCAAGTAGGCACGGAGGTGCAGCGCACCAAGCGCGTTCTGGATGTGCCGGTGGGAGACGCGCTTTTAGGAAGGGTGGTCGATCCCCTCGGAAGACCGCTCGATGGTCTTGGGGAAGTCAATACCGTGATGCGTCTGCCGGTGGAAAGACCCGCGCCGGCGGTTATGGACCGCGCTCCGGTTGTCGTTCCGCTGCAGACGGGTATCAAGGTGATCGATGCGCTCATTCCCGTCGGGCGCGGCCAGCGCGAATTAATATTGGGCGACAGAATGACCGGCAAAACGGCCATTGCGATCGATACCATTATCAATCAGAAAGAAACAGGCATTATCTCCATCTACTGTGCGGTCGGCAAAAAAAGCGCTGATGTGGCCAAGGTCATCGCCGATTTGCGGGATCACGGCGTGATGGGATCATGCATCGTGGTGGTGGCCACCGGAGAAGACACGCCGGGCTTGCAGTTTATCGCGCCATACGCGGCCACAAGCATGGGGGAATATTTTGTAGAGAAGGGCCGGGACGTTTTGATTATCTATGATGATCTCACAGCACACGCACGGGCCTACCGTGAAGTGTCGCTGCTATTGCGGCGACCTCCCGGACGTGAAGCTTTTCCCGGTGATATTTTTTATATCCACTCCCGTTTACTGGAGCGCTCCACGCATATGAAACCGGAACTGGGCGGTGGGTCGTTGACGTCATTGCCGATTACCGAAACGGAAGCGCAGGACATGTCGTCTTACATTCCGACCAATCTGATTTCCATTACAGACGGGCAGATTTATCTCTCGCCGGTTCTTTTCAGCAAGGGCATTCTGCCGGCGGTCGATGTCGGTAAATCCGTCTCCCGCGTGGGCGGCAAAACGCAGTTGCCGGCTTATCGTTCCGTGGCGGGCGATCTCAGGTTGTCCTACTCGCAGTTTGAAGAGCTGGAATCCTTCTCCCGTTTCGGCACCAGGCTTGATGAAGCAACGCGGCGGACGCTGGAACGCGGCTGGCGCGTCCGTGAAATTCTGAAACAGGGTCAGTACAAGCCGCTGCGTGCCTCCGAACAGATTGCTTCTCTGCTTTCGGTAACCGGCGGCGCTCTGGATCTTGTCCCGACGGATAAGATTCGTGAAGTGGAGGGACGCCTGCTCGCCACCGTCAACGAACAACTGCCGGAATTGTGCAGCCGAATTGAAGCCGGGAAAAAACTGGAAATGGCGGATCGCGACAGCATTATGGATAAAATCAAACCGGCCATTACACCTTATGAAGAGGTTGAGGAAGCTAATGCAAACAACTGAGTCCCTGAAAAGAAGGATGAAAAGCGCGGGTGATCTTCTGTCAGTTGTTAAAACGATGAAGGCGCTGGCGGCTGTGAGCATCCGGCAATACCAGAAGGCGGTCGAATCGCTCACCGATTATAACCGGACGGTTGAAATGGGCTTGCAGATTGTGCTTAAGGAGCGTATGGGGGCGATGCTCCAGAGGAAAACGTCCACCATGAAACGGCTGGGCGTGATTGTTTTCGGTTCCGATCAGGGACTGTGCGGACAGCTTAATGAACAGATATCTGTTTTTACGCTGGATTACATCAAAAAGACCGGCGTTAAAAAAGAAAACCGGAAAGTGCTTTCTGTCGGCGCCCGCGTAGCGGACTATGTTGAGGATGCCGGACAATCGGTTGACGAGTTAATGGGTACGCCCGCTTCCACGTCGGGCATCACACCGCTGGTTCAGGAAATCATCATGATTATCGATGAGTGGCATTTCCAACATAACGTTGATCATTTTTTATTGTTTTATAATAAATACGTAAGCGGGGCAATCTATCATCCTCACATGGTTCAGCTGCTGCCCGTCAATCGAGACTGGCTCAAGGAAATCGCCCGGAAAAAATGGGATTCCAAATCCCTGCCCATTTTCCGGATGGACGGCGATCAGATTTTTTCTTCGCTGATCCGGGAGTATCTTTTCGTGTCACTTTACCGCGCGTTTGCCGAGTCACTGGCCAGCGAAAATGCCAGCCGTCTGGCTTCCATGCAAAATGCCGAGAAAAATATTGAAGAGCAGTTGCAGGATCTGCACATGCAGTTTCACCGCACGCGTCAGATGACGATTACCGAGGAACTTCTCGACATCGTTGCCGGTTTCGAGGCGATGCAGGAAGAAGCAACATAAAGTTTTGAAAGGAGGACTGGTGTATGTCAACAGGTTCGGATAAAAGAATTTGCGTCATCTGTGCGTGGCGCGAGAACTGTACGAAACGCTATCGGATAAAGAGCAACGCCTTGTTTGATGTGAATTGTCCCGACTATACCAGAGATATCAAACTCAAGGAAAAGGATGTTGACAAACTGGTCGAAGATCAGGTGATACGCTGGCAGAAAGAAAAGAGCGAGAAGACGGGATGTGTCATCACGCTCTCCAGCGAAGCTGGAGCGGGCGGCGGCTGGGTTGCCCGGATTCTGGCTACCGAGTTGCAAATGAATATCGTCGGCAGCGAGCTGATTCACAAGGTTGCCGAAAGCGCCCATATGAGCGACAAGGTTATCAAGTCGCTTGATCAGAAGAGTATTTCTTTTTTTGACAGTTTGATCAGCTCCTTTTTTGAATCGCGTCATATCTGGCCCAACGAATACATCCGTCATTTGTCGCTGGTGATGCATACCAACGCTGAGCACGGTAATATCATCATTATCGGTCGGGGCGGCAGTTTTATCCTGAAGGACAAAGCGTTTCGCGTGCGGATTATCGCGCCGCTGGAAACACGACTGGAAAAGGTGATGCGCGATCGCAAAATGTCGCAAAAAGAAGCACTGGAGCATGTCAAGAAATACGATGGAGATCAGATTGCTTTTATCCGGAAGTACTTTAATGAAGATATCAAAGATCCAAATCATTACGATATGCTGGTGAACACGGAAAACGTAGGGATTGAAACCGCGGCGGAATCAGTTAAAAAAGCATTTCTGGCATGGAAAGCCTTACGCGAAAACAGTCAGAGATGACCTAACGTTAGTCAATGAGGGCGATCCGCGATGACCCGATATGAACGTGCTCTGCTTCTGGGATTGGCGGAGGAAATTATTTTGCAACTACGCAACCGGCTCACCGAAATTGAAAATCTTCATCCTCGGGAGTCGGTTCTGGGGATTGCCACGTTTCAGGAGCGTCTACGCAATATCGAGGATTTGCTTGATTGCGTCAAAAAAGATCGTGAATCATGTGTCTAGTATGATGGCGTGTCGTCGGGGGTTGCAGCCAGATAAATGGAAAAGGTTGTGCCGACGTTGGCAAGCGATTCCACGCTGATCAGACCATTGTGGTATTTAATGATAGAATCGCAGATGGCAAGCCCCAGACCGATGCCCCCGCGTTCCTTCTTCTCTTTTGTTGTGAAATAAGGATCAAATATCTTTGAGAGATTTTCGCGGGGAATGCCGATACCGCGATCCTTGATAATGATGCGAACATAATTGCCTTCGCCCAGGGTCCGGATGTTGGTTCCGGTTGTTGTATTTTCCGCAATAACTTCCACAACGCCGCCGTCCGGCATCGCTTCTTTCGCGTTCGTAACCATGTTTTCAATTACCTGTTGAATCTGCATCGCGTCGATATCGGCCAGCCAGAGGTTGGAGGAGATAACCGGTTCGCACGTCACATTCGAGCCGGTCAGCACTTTCTGGAGAGCCTCCTTAATTAAAGGATCAACTTTCTCTAATTTTTTTACCGGGTAACCGCCCTGGGCGAAGGTGATCAGCCGGTGCGCCAGCTCTTTGGCCTGCAGGCCTGCCCGTTCCGCTATCGCCAGGCCGTTTTCCAGTATCTTATCTTCTTCATTGGCGGAAATTTTGGCCAGGAAAACATTGCGCAGGATGGCTGAAAGCAGACTGTCAAAGTCTTTGGCCACACCGTCCGCAAATGTGCCCAGCGATTCGAGTTTGGTCCTTTTGAGCAACTCCTCTTCGGCATTTTTCTGTTCGGTGATATCTTCCAGCGTTTCTGTCGCGCCAAATAGATTGCTCCGCGAGTCCCGGATGCTGGCGACGGTGATGCGGAACCATTTCCCTTTTTCACCCGTGTCCGGGAAAAATTCCGTGATTTCGTAAGCATCATTCAGCAGGTTGGACTTTGTTACTTTGCCCGTGTAAAGGGAGGACGCGTTATGCATGGTGTTGTTCAAAATAAGATCGCAAAGGCAGGAACGAGGCGAACTGTAAAATGCACGCCATTGTTGATCTGTGCCGATTACTTGATCCGCCTTGATGCCGCTTAAACCCTCCAGTGCTTTGTTCCAATAAAGAATTTTATGGTCTGTAGAGATAACGAAAGTTGGAATGGGAGAACTCTGGATAATGCTGCGCAGAATCTGCTCGTCATTATGGCCCCGCCAGATAGCATAAGCAAAACTGACAATGGCCGTTGCCGCCAGAAACAAAATAAAGAGAAGGAAGTGATCTTGCGTCATGGTCTCCCGTATTGCAAATATTCAGACTGAGAAATCCCACTACGGTTATATTATTCAAATGGATCCGGCAGCGAGCGAATACTGAATAATATTGTTCCCCAAGAATTGAATATCTAATATTTTTAATGTCCGGGCCTGTCAAGGAAAAAGTATTTATGAGCAGGCTGCATTAAAAAATACTTGACAAATGATCAGCGTTGTTTTAATCACTACTAAACAAATAGATATGCTAGGAATGAGTGAAAAAGAACAATGAAATTATCAACAAGATCAAGATATGGTGTGAGGATGATGACGGATTTAGCCGACCATAACGGCAGCAATCCGGTCTTCCTGAAAGATATTGCCAAAAGGGAGGATATCTCTGAAAAGTATTTAAGCCTGATTGTCATTCCTTTACGCGGCGCCGGTTTAATCCAGTCGATCCGGGGCGCGCACGGCGGTTATCGACTCACACGAAAACCTGCGGAAATAACGATGCTGGATGTCCTGTCCGCTCTCGAAGGCGAGATTTGCCTGGTGGATTGCGTGAAAGATACGAAAAGGTGTTCGCGGATCAGCACTTGTCCGACGCGGGACATCTGGGGTATACTGGGACAAAAGATCAGTGAGACGTTGAGATCAGTCACGCTGGCTGATCTGGTGCAGACACGCCGCCAGAAGGCGGATAATAATTTGATGAATGATATTTGAGTGAAAAAAGTGGATTATTCCAAGAGTCCTTTAAAGAAAAAAGTTCTTGTGGCGATGAGCGGCGGCGTTGATTCATCGCTGGCAGCTTCGCTGCTGAAAGAGGCGGATTATGCGGTAACCGGTGTAACCATGTGTCTGGGCATCCGTCAGGAAGCCGACCACGCAAGTTGCTGCGGCGGCGACGCCATAGAAGACGCCAGGCGTGTTTGCAGTCAACTGGAAATTCCGCATTTTGTTTTTGACTTTGCCCATCTGATGGAAGAGTTGGTGATCAGCAAGTTTACAACCGAATACCTAAACGGAAGAACGCCGAATCCCTGCGTGGACTGCAACCGCTATCTGAAATTCGGATCTCTTCTGGAAAAAACCCGTGGTCTGGGTTTTGATTATTTAGCCACCGGCCATTATGCCAGGATCGAGCATACTGGCGAGGCCTGGCATCTCAAGCGCCCAGAGGATAAAAATAAGGATCAGACGTACTTTCTTTATCCAATTAAGAAAGATGATTTGCCGTGGATTCTTTTTCCTTTAGGAAATCTCAGCAAAGCAGACGTCCGCGCCCAAGCGATAAAAGCCGGACTGCATGTGGCGCAAAAAGCGGAAAGTCAGGATATTTGTTTCGTAACATCAGGAAATTACAGACAGTTTTTTGAAGAAAGAAATTTGTCGGCCGCCGCAGGCAATATTGTCGATCAAGAAGGCAAGGTTCTGGGGCGTCATCAGGGCATTATTTACTATACGATCGGCCAGCGCAGCGGTTTAGGAATCAGCGCGAAGAACCCTTTATACGTTCTTCGCTTTGATGCCCGGACCAATTCGGTTATTGTCGGGAATAAAGAAGACCTATTCGCATCGGGATTAATAGCCGGCGATCTGAATCTTCTGACCGATCGATTTCCCGAAGAGGTAGAAGCAAAAATCCGTTACCGGAAGAAACCGGCGCACTGCATTGTGACAAAAGAAAACGGGAAATTGAGGGTTATTTTTAAAGAAGCCCAGGAGTCGATTACACCGGGGCAGGCCGTCGTCTTTTACGCGAGTGATGAAGTGCTGGGCGGCGGCGTGATTGAAGGCGTGATTCGTGAAGAGTGAAGAGCAGGAAACCTATTGACCGCACGGGCTGAGAAAGGGATAAGAACATGAGTAAAATTGATGAACAATTAAAAATAGAAACACTGGTGCTGCACGGTGGACAGGAACCGGACCCGACAACCGGTTCGAGGGCCGTGCCCATTTATCAGACGACTTCCTACCAATTTAAGGAC
>CAIVDK010000046.1 GCA_903904655.1 uncultured delta proteobacterium
CTGCCGATGGACAGGGATGAGACTCTATCGGAGTCCGCCGCACAGAAAGAAAAAGGAGTTACCTGAATTAACGTAACTCCTTGTTTTATTTGGTCGGGGCGGAGTGATTTGAACACTCGACATCTTGCTCCCAAAGCAAGCGCGCTACCAAGCTGCGCTACGCCCCGATTTATTATATGTTTTTACCCAGATGGCTTTTCAGTTTCGCAAAAGCCTGGCCGCGGTGGCTGATTGTATTCTTTATTTCCGGCGGCAATTCCGCGGCTGTTTTATTCAACTGTGGCGAAAGAAAGATCGGGTCATAACCGAACCCATTTGTTCCCCGCCGCTCATCAATGATCCGACCCTGCCACTCAGCCTCAAAAGAGCTATAATCACCGTCTTGATGATACAGCACTAAAGCGCAAAAGAAAGACGCTGTTCTTTTCTCCTCGGGCACGCCTTTTAATTTGGCCAGGAGCTTGGCGTTATTCTCTTCGTCCGTCGCTCCCTCACCTGCATAGCGGGCGGAATAAACCCCCGGCTCTCCGTCAAGAACATCCACCTGCAAACCGGAATCATCGGCTAATACTATTTCACCTGTAAATTCTGAAATAATTTTTGCTTTTTTCAAAGCATTTTCCAGATAGGTTTTACCATTCTCCACAATTTCCGGCAATGATTCAAACTGGTTCAGGGACATTAATTCTATATTCATGAAAGTAAGCATTTCAGTTATTTCTTTGACCTTGCCTTCATTTTTGGTCGCAAAAATTATTCTCATCGTCGCCAGTCGCCTACTACTTCCTTCTGACAGGCAATGATCATCGCTATGCCGCTTCTGGCCAGAAAAGTCATCGCATCGAGTTGATCCTTGCTAAATGGATCATGCTCGGCAGTGCCTTGCACTTCAATAAATAAACCGGCGCCGGTCATCACAAAATTCATATCCACATCCGCCTGGGAGTCTTCCTCATATTCCAGATCCAGCAATACCTGATTTTGTACGATGCCGACGCTGACCGCCGAAACAAAATCCGTGATGGGAATTTCTTTGACCAGTCCCTGCTGTTTCATATTTTTAAACAGATCCACCAAAGCCACAAAAGCACCGGTAATCGACGCGGTTCTGGTTCCGCCGTCCGCCTGAATGACATCACAATCAACATAAATTGTTCTTTCGCCGAAAGCGGTTAAATCCGTCACAGCTCTGAGCGATCTGCCGATCAGCCTTTGAATTTCATGCGTCCTGCCTCCCAGTTTGCCGCGTGCGGCTTCGCGCGCCGAACGTGTTGGCGTGGACATGGGCAGCATGGAATACTCTGCGGTCAGCCAACCCTTGCCAGTATTCTTTAAAAAAGGCGCCGTTCTTTCGGCAAGCGATGCCGCGCACAGTACTTTCGTGTTACCGAATTCAACCATGACGGAACCCGGAACATTCCGTAAATACTCGTTGGTGATTCGGATAGGCCGAAGTTCATCAAATTTTCTATTCTGATTTCTTTTGAACATGGGGCTCCTAAAAGAAGGACTTGATGCTCTTGGCCAGGGCTCTGGCTATTTCTTTTTGTGTTTTGTCGGATGCCAACTTTTTCTTGTCGTCTGGATTGGTTGCAAAACCCAGTTCGACAACCAAGACGGGCACGGATGGTCCTTCCGCGAGCGGCACGCCGGCGTCCCTGAGTCCCCTGCTTTTGCGCGGAAATAAGCCGTCGAGATTTTTTTGCACCAGGCGCGCCAGTTTCACGGTATCATTCAGATGTTTGTTCTCAGCGCCGACAACGTCTTTTTTACCACTCTTCCGGGGTACGTTGACATTTTTGAAGCCGGGATAATATAGTTCAAATCCCGATGAAGTTTTGCCGAAACCGGCATTGATGTGCAGGCTCAAAACCATATCAGGTTTTATTTTTGTGATATTATTCTTGCGCTCATCCAGAGACAGCGTTTTATCCGAATCCCTGGTCAGAATAACTTCCATGTTACTTTCGCGAGCCAGTTCCGTCTGTAACGCCAAAGCAATCGCCAGTGTTAAATTCTTCTCGGCAACTTTATCAATTCCTATATTACCCGTTTCTTCACCGCCATGCGCCGGATCAATGACAACAATATGTTTTACCGTTTGGGCGTGGATCGAAAATCCCGGAAGGCACATCAGCAGAACAGAAAAAAAGACGACAGTATATTTTGGCCATTTATGGAACATTGTTTCACCTATTTTAAAATATTATCTTCCAACCACGTCAGATTGCGCCTGTTTATAGCAGAGTGGATTTGTTTGTCAACAGACAAATGGAACTTTTTGTTATTTTCAGGCTTTGCGTATCCGCTCAATGGAACGGACGATTTTCAATTGCCGAATGGCGGAAAAGATGGCATTGAGCTGCTGCGTATCATAGACGTCAATGACGAATTCGCAGTTGGCGATCATATCCGTCGTCTCGACCTGGGCAAAGCTGATGTTGATATCAAATGACGTAATGACAGAACTGACTTCCGTTATAACACCCTTGCGGTCGTTACAGACAACCTTGACGTGAACAGGATAAGCGTGTTTCTGCCGGACATCCCAATTGACATCCACAATCCGCTCGGCATCGAGTCTTTTCAGATGCGGACAGGTTTGCGTGTGAACGGTAATGCCGCGTCCGCGGGAAATGTAACCGGATATCTCATCTCCGGGGATCGGGTTGCAGCATTTTGCAAACTTTACCATGACATCGTCAATACCCGTAAGGCTAATACCCAGAGAAGGAGAGGCAGAGGGCTTTTTCTTTTCTTTCTCCTGAGCTTTTTCAGTTTCTTTCGGCGCGTCGGCAACCAGGAAATGATTAACCACCTGCCTGGGTGAAATGCGGCCGTAACCCACTTGTGAAATCAGATCGTCCAGCGTCAATAACGAATGCTCCGTCATGACTTTTTTAATCTCGTCTGATTTAATATAGGTCGCAAATTTCAGGTTATTTCTCTTGAATTCTTTTTCCAGCAGATCCTTGCCCAGCGTCAGCGAACTATTTTTTTCCTCCAGATTGATCCAGTTGCGGATCTTGGAAATGGCCCGCGAGGTCACCACGTATTTCAACCAGTCTTTGCTGGGATGGTGACCGGCCTGCGTGATGATTTCCACCCGGTCACCATTTTGCAACTGGTAACGCAACGGCACAATATTACGATTCACCTTCGCCCCGGTGCACTTATTCCCGACATCGGTATGAATACTATAGGCGAAATCAATGGGCGTCGCTCCTTTGGGAAATGATTTTACATCGCCGTGCGGTGTGAAAACATAAACTTCTTCCGGAAACAGCGCCATTTTCAGGTTGGACATGAATTCCTTCGGGTTTTTGATCTCCTGCTGAATCTCCAGGGCTTCCCGCAGCTTTTTGATCTGATTGTCTTCGTTGTCCTGAAAAGCGCGTCCTTCTTTATAGCGCCAGTGAGCTGCAATGCCCTTTTCCGCCCATTCGTGCATAGCCCGGGTTCGAATCTGGATTTCGACTCTTTCACCGTAAGGCCCGATCACCGCCGTGTGCAACGATTGATAGTTATTCGCTTTGGGCATGGCGATATAGTCTTTGAATCGGCCGGGGACAGGCTTCCATAAGGCATGCACGATGCTGAGCGCTTCGTAACAGGTTTTATCGATGTCCGAATCCAGGATGATGCGAAAAGCGATAACATCATACACTTCATCGAAATTAATATGCTGCTCATGCATTTTTTTATAAATGCCGTATAAATGTTTTGCCCTGCCCTCCACGTCGCCTTGAATAAATAATTTTTCCAGCTCTTTTAAAATGATGGTTTTCACTTCTTCCGTGTATCGGTTGCGCGACTCCTGAGATTTGGCGACGCGGGTGGCTATTTCCTTGAAGGCGTCGGGCGAGACATACTGAAAAGCCAGATCTTCCAGTTCCATTTTCATCCAGTTAATCCCCAGACGATTGGCCAGCGGCGCATAGACGTCCATTGTCTCACGCGCGATATAAATTCTTCTGTCGAGCGTCTGATACTGAAGGGTTCTCATGTTGTGAATGCGGTCAGCCAGGCGAACCAGGAGGATGCGGATATCGGCAGACATCGCCAGAATCATCTTACGAAAATTTTCAGCCTGTCTTTCTTCCTGTGAACCGAACGAAATGCGGCTGAGCTTGGTCAGGCCGCTCACCAGAAAAGCGACGTCTTTACCGAATTCCTGTTCGATTTGTTCTTTGGTGGTGAGGGTGTCTTCAATCGTGTCGTGCAGAAGCCCACTGATGATCGTGGCCAAATCCATCTTCATATCGACCAGGATGCCGGCTACTTCCATGGGATGCGTGAGATAGGGCTCGCCAGATAAACGCACCTGCCCCTGATGCACCGTGGCTGAATAAATATAGGCCTTTTGAATCATCTCCAGCTCTTCGGCTGCCAGATAGGCTTGAACTTTATCAAGAATATCATTTATTCTTAACATGAAGACTTCCAGTCCAATGCGCGGCTATCAACTGGCCTCGTTCAATTCTGAAGTAATTATTTTTCGGACTTCCGTAACAACATCCCCGGTCGCATAAAGGCTGCTCTTGCCGGTTCTACGGATTTTCAACTCGACATGGCCCTGGGCCAGATTCTTGGGTCCCACGACAATCCGCAGCGGAATACCGATAAGGTCAGCGTCTTTGAACTTCACCCCCGCTCTTTCATCGCGATCATCCAGGATCACTTCTACGCCACAGGCCAGCAATTCGGCATAAATATCTTCCGACGCCTTCATCACGTCGGGCTCGTTGATATTCACGGGTGTGACAATCACCGCATAGGGTGCGAGCGGCATCGGCCAGATAATACCGTTTTGATCGAAATTCTGTTCAATACAGGCGGCCACGGTTCGGCCGATACCGATACCGTAGCAGCCCATAATCATGGTTTTTTCCTTACCGTCGCGATCGAGATAACTGGCTTTCATGGCTTTGCTGTACTTGGTTCCCAGCTTGAAAACGTGACCGACTTCGATGCCGCGGACAAACTTGATGGCGCCAGTACAGCGGGGACAGGTATCGCCGGGTTCGGAAACGCGCAAATCGGCAAAAAACTCCACCTGAAAATCACGGCCAATATTCACATTCTTCAGATGATAATCTTCTTTGTTGGCGCCGGTAACCATATTGACCAGATTCATAATGGAATAATCGGCGATCACTTTGACTTTAATTCCGACGACCCCGGCAAAACCACGCGGCGCGCCGGTTGCTTTCATAATTATCTCGTCATCGGCGAGTGTAAGTTCGACTGCGCCCAGGTAATTTTTTACTTTGATTTCGTTGACCTCCTGATCGCCACGAATCAGAACGGCACAGGGTTTGCCATCGGCGTTGAAAATCAGTGTTTTAACAATCTGCTGGGGCGAGACTTTCAGGAAAGAACTGACTTCTTCAATCGTACGCACAGCCGGTGTTTCGATGCTCTCCATGGGCAACCAATCTTTTTCCATGTTGTCGTTCTTTTCCGGTCTGGCAATTTCGGCCTTTTCCAGATTGGCGGCATAGTTGCACTGTTCACAAAATACGATGGCGTCCTCGCCCGATTCGGCCATAACCATGAACTCATGTGAGAAGCTTCCGCCGATGCTGCCGGAATCCGCCTCCACTGGACGGTATTTCAACCCGCAGCGGCGAAAAATATTGTTGTAGGCGGCAAACATTTTCTGATAGCTTTTTTCCGCACCCGCCTCGTCCGCGTCAAAACTATAGGCGTCTTTCATGCCAAATTCGCGACAACGCATCACACCAAAACGCGGACGCACTTCATCGCGGAATTTTGTCTGGATCTGATACAGATTGCGCGGCAATTGCCGATACGTTTTAATATCGTTTCGCACCAGATCCGTGATGACCTCTTCATGGGTCGGTCCCAGGCAATAATCTCGGTCATTGCGGTCGCGAAATCGCAAGAGCTCCTTGCCGTAGTAATTCCAACGTCCCGATTCCTGCCAGAGTTCCGAAGGCTGAACCATCGGAAGATGAACCTCCTGGGCGCCGGCTTTATTCATTTCCTCGCGGATAATCTGTTCCACTTTTCTTATAACACAATAACCCAACGGCAGATAAGAATAGATGCCGCTAGTTAGTTTTCGAATCATTCCCGCCCGAATCATAAGCTGATTGCTGACAACCTCCGCGTCGGAAGGTATTTCTCTTCCTGTGGGCAGGTGCATTTCCGAGTAACGCATTGATCCTCCTTATTTTTCATTGTTCAGGGACTTTATCTCTTCGAGCAAAACCTGGACAAAATCTTTTTCTTCAATTTTTTTATAGGCCACGCCTTTTTTAAAAAGCATGCCGAAACCGTTACCCCCCGCGAGACCGATATCCGCATCCGCGGCTTCTCCTGGACCGTTGACCACACAGCCCATCAAGGCCACTTTGATATATTCTTTCCTGCCGGAGAGCGCTTGTTCGATCTTTTCCGTTAATCCCAAAAGATCAATCTGGCATCTGCCGCAGGTGGGGCAGGCAATGATTTCCGGCCCAATTTTACGAATTTTTAAGGCCCGCAAAATCCCGTAGGCCAGCGGTATTTCCAACACCGGATTGCCGGTTACCGAAACTCGAATGGTATCGCCAATGCCGTCATAAAGAAGCTGACCTATGCCCAGCGCCGATTTGATGGCCGCGTTGACCAGCGTTCCTGCTTCTGTGACGCCCAAGTGTAAAGGATAATCCGTTTGGGCGGCGATCATCCGGTAGGCCTCAATCATCATTGACACGTCGGATGATTTAAGGGAAAGTTTGATTAAATCAAATCCCATGTCCTCAAACATTTCGACATTGCGCAAAGCGCTGACACAAAGGGCCTCTGCGGTCACGCCGCCATATTCCAGCACCAGATCCTTCTGCACCGAACCGGCATTGACGCCGATGCGGATGACCGTCTGACGTTCTTTGGCCACCTTGACAATTTCAGCGATCTTGTCTTTGACGATATTGCCGGGATTGATCCTTATGCCGTCTGCGCCATTCTTTATGGCATCAAGAGCCAATTGATAGTGGAAATGAATATCGGCAATCAACGGGATTTTAATGCTCTTTTTAATCGCCGGTATCGCCTGGGCCGCTTCCTGATCAGGAACCGCTATCCGCACGATTTCGCAGCCTGCTTCGTGTAATGCATTGATTTGCTTGACTGTCTCGTTAATATTACGTGTATCCGTATTGGTCATGGACTGGACAACGATGGGCGCTTCCCCTCCTATTCCAACTGACCCGATATGTATTTTTCTTGCTTTTCTTCTCGTTTTTGAGATGTGTTCCATAGGCTTGGTTTTTCTTGAGTTATTTTCCCAGCCAACAATGCAGACAAAGCTGATCCGAAGGCAGGCCAATAGCCGCAATCATGTCTTCTATTGTCATATATTTAAGAGACGTCACATTCAAATCACAACGAATCCAGTCGATCATATTCGTGTGCTTAGATGATGTTGTATCGAGATAATCTGAAGGATCTTCAATATCCTTCCCTTCCAGTGCACGCATCGCTTTGCGGCAGGCCAGCTCAGCGGTTGTTCTCGTTGAAGACGCATAGATACAGGGATACATCAGAGGCGGACAGGCTGGACGGATGTGAATTTCCTTTGCGCCATTGTCCCACAACTTTTTTACCGTTAAATTTTTTAACTGCGTGCCACGAACAATGGAATCGTCGCAAATAATCATCCGGTTACCATCGATGACTTCCCTAACGGCGCTTAGCTTCATGGTTGCAATCAAATCACGAATTTCCTGAGTGGGCGGCGTGTAACTTCGTCCATAACCGGGTGTGTACTTCACCAAGGGCCTCCGGTAGGGAATGCCGGATTCCATTGCATAGCCGATGGCGTGACCGACACCGGAATCTGGAACACCGGCGACAAAGTCCACCTGAACGTTATCCCGCTTGGCTAGATAGCTTCCACAACGTTCCCGGGTTCGCTCCACGCTGATACCGTCGTAGATGGACGAAGGGGAACCCGTATAGATCCACAAAAAGGAACAGATATTTTTCTGGTTTCCTTCCGGCTTGAGCTGTTTGATTCCGTCCGTAGAAAGCAACACTATTTCCCCTGGTCCCACGAATCGGTGCAATTCATAACCAAGATTCTCAAAAGAGCTTGCTTCGGTAGCGACGACATATGATTTTCTGCTTAAGTCTTTGCTTTGACCTAGCGCGAGAGGAAAACGCCCAACCTTGTCCCGGGCGGCATAAATGCCTTCAGGTGTCAGGACTAAAACACAAATAGACCCTTCGATAATACCGCGCATGGATGCGATGCCTTCTACAATATTATCTCCACGATTAATCAGGGAAGCAACTATTTCTGCGTTATTAACCCCACCTCCGGCCATCTCAGTAAAAGAGGCTCCTTCATTAAGAAGCTCGCCGACCAGCGCATTCTTGTTGGTAATCAAGCCTGCTGCCACCACCGCATAAATACCAAACTTGGAGCGAAAAATGAGTGGTTGCGGAGATTCATCATCAATGGCGCCAATTCCGGAGTGTCCCTCCATCTTTTTATAATCATCGACAAATCGTGATTTAAATTGCGCCTGCGATATGCCGTGAATCGTATTATAAAACCCTCTGGCGCCGAATACGGCCATGCCGCCGTGTTCTGTTCCCAGATGAGAATGATAATCCGTTCCGTAAAAGAGTGCCTGAACGCAACTATCTTGCGTAACGACTCCAAAAAGACCTCCCATTTTTTTCCTTCCCTTTAACTACTTCTTGTTATTTTTAATATTGAATTTTTCCATTAACTTATTATGTACATTTTCCGGTACAAGCCCCCTGACCGATCCACCCAGGCTGGCCACTTCCTTGATGAGCTTGGAGCTGGTATAAAACCACCGATATCCGCTCATCAAGAAGACCGTTTCAATATTTTTTGTCTGGCGTCGGTTCATCAGCGCCATCTGAAATTCGTACTCAAAATCGGAAAGAGCACGCATACCCCGTAAGATCGTACTGGCGCCGGAATTCTTGAAATAATCAATGAGGAGACCTTCATGACAATCAACTCGAATCCCTTCGTAACCCTGAAATATTTCCCGGATGAACTGACACCGTTCATCAACGGAAAATAAGGATGATTTACTTGGGTTTTGTGCGACAAGAACAATGATTTCATCAAAGATTCTGCTGCCCCTTTTAATAATATCCACATGACCGTTGGTAATCGGATCAAACGAGCCCGGGTAAATCGCAATTTTGCTATTGAATTTCTCTTGCATCACGCTCTGCCCATCCTTATAAAAGTTAATAAATTGTCTCCATACTTTCTCTGGTCCGCCACATACCATCCATCCGTTAACGGTGTCAGCTGCTCTCTGATAGAATGCTGCAGCACAATAATACCGTCTTCTTCTTGTAATACAGGATATTCCTTTAATGCCTTGAGCGTTTCTCCGATAAAACCTTGGTTGTATGGTGGATCGGCAAAGATCACATTAAACCTATATTTTTTCAGGTTAAGACCACGCAAGGCTGATCGAATATCGCCATGGATGATGAAGCATCTCTCCGAATATCCGCATGATAAAACATTTTCGCGAATAACCTCGATAAGTGCCTTACTTTTTTCAACAAAAGTAACTTTTTCCGCTTTCCGGCTTAAAGCCTCCAATCCCACAGAGCCTGACCCGGCAAATAAGTCCAAAAAGCTTTGACTTGCCGGTAATTCCAATAAATTGAAAAGAGCTTCCCGTAAAAAATCAGTTGTTGGTCTTTGCGTCGATCGGGAAGGAAAACTCAGCGTCCTTCCTTTTGCGTCACCTCCTGAAATTCTCATAATTTCACTTTGGAATTAGAGCATCACTCGTATCATGATTCCTGTTTAGGAACATTATTCTTCTTCAAATCATTCTGACGCATTTTCTGAATAAATTTAAAAACCCACCACAGAGGTCCAGAAATGGCATAGCACATAAAAATTATAAAGATCATCACTTCCGGCCGATAGATGATAATCAGTAAAATACCAACGATTACTAAAAAGGTCATAAACGGCATGCGTGTGAAAAGCTTCATATCTTTGCCGCTGTAGTATTTGATATTGCTGACCATTAAAAGAGATAAGATGGCGACAAAGATCATCATGAAGGGATTGTGAAAAGTACCTTCAACTCCCATGTCATTGAAAAATAAAACGGTTGCGGCAAGCACAGAGGCGGCTGCCGGGATGGGCAACCCGTTAAATACCTTACTTTCAATCAGACCGATTTGAATATTGTATCTTGCCAGACGTAAAGCGCCGCAGGCTACAAACAGAAAACCGGCCATCCAACCCAGTTTCCCGTAAAAAGACATGGCCCAGATGTAGGCCATTAAGGATGGTGCAACGCCAAACGCGATTAAATCAGCCAGCGAATCGTATTCAGCACCAAATCTGCTGGTTGTATTTGTCATGCGCGCGACTCTGCCGTCCAGGCCGTCAAAAACGAGAGACACTAATATGGCTATTGCGGCCAGAAAAAACTTTTCCTGAATGGAGGCAATAATAGAATAAAATCCCATAAATAAACTGGCCGTCGTAAAAAGATTCGGTAAAACATAAATGCCTTTTTTAATGCGTATGTTTCTGATGCGTCGTTCTTGGTTCATGAGAGGTATCCTAATGGTGTTTGTCCCGCCCGGACTTTGTCGTCCAGTTTTACGACAACTCGGGAATCAGAAGGTAGGAAAACTTCAACGCGAGAACCGAAGCGGATAAGACCGAATCGCTCGCCTTTTTTAATATCTGCTCCTTCACGGGTCCAGCAAACAATTCTCCTGGCGATAAGTCCGGCAATCTGTACCGCCCAAATCGCGCGACCGTCTTTGGCGCAAATCAATATTTCGTTTCGTTCATTTTCCGCCGACGCCTTATCCAGATTGGCCGACAGAAATTTGCCCTTGTGGTAGGAAATTTTCCCAATCGTCCCGTCATACGGGGCGCGATTCACATGAACATTGAAGACATTCATAAAAATACTTATTTTCTTGAACCGGCCTGTAATGGTACCCTGAACATCGACTTCCTCTATTTTGATAATTTTGCCGTCCGCAGGACAAATGACCACTTTATCCTCATCTTGAAAATTTCTTTCCGGATTACGGAAAAAGCAGAGGATGAAGACCGTAACCGCGGCTAAAACAACCGTCAGCCAGATGATGCCGAAAAAAGCTGCAAGGATAGTGAGGGCTAGTGAAAAGATGATAAAGGGAAAACCTTCGTAAGCGATAATACTATTATGTTTCATACAGTATTTTTATCTTTCCTTAAATGAGGTTTTGTTGATATCTGAATTGAGGGCTCTTGTCAATAAATCTTTGCCTGATGGATTCATGACTATCAGCTTGACATGATAGCTAAAAAACATATATAAATCAAAAAAATCCGGGAGGGCTGAAGATGGCAACGAAAGTTAAAATATATACCTTGAGCACATGCAGTCATTGTAAAGCGGCTAAAAAATTTTTGAATGAAAACAACATTGTTTTTGACGCAACCGATGTCGATTTACTGCAAGGCGCAGATAGAGAGAATGTATTAAATGAAGTTGTTCAATACAACCCGCAGCGTTCTTTCCCGACCATCATCATTGGTGATAAAATTATTATCGGTTTCAAAGAAGTTGACATCAAAGAGGCGCTGGGACTTTTATGACGCCTACCGACCTTTATGATCTGTTAAAAAAAGTCCAGGAACCAAAAGGTTATTTTTTCAACAAAGATAAGGCTTGGGTGCTTTCCATTCTACAGGATCTCCTGATCAACAAGGAGCGTTACGGCTATTCATCCTGCCCCTGCCGCCTGGCATCGGGCAACCGTGAAAATGATCGTGATATCATGTGCCCCTGTGTTTACAGAACCGAAGATGTGAAAGAATACGGAAGCTGCTACTGTAATTTATATGTTACTCAAGAATGGAATGACGATAATATTCCCCATCGATACGTTCCGGAAAGACGGCCGCCGGATAAAATATTTTTTTAATTTTTCCTTGTCCCGACAATTCGACAATTGGATATGGAACTCGTTTTACGATAACCATAGCACCTGACGGGAAATATTTTTATCTTACCTGTTGACAAACGACCCAAGTAACAATAAGTTAGGCCCGATTTAATTTAAGTGAAGGGATCATTTTAATGATTAACATATACACCTGTAAAAAAAAGGGGCTTTTAATAGCGGAAATCTGCACGGATACCACCTGTGAGTGGCGTCTGAAAAACGAAGCGTTTTTAAACTGCACCTGGGTCGCTTGTAATTACGGACCTTTCACATTGGAAGAAGTCGGCGATATGATGGGGGTGACCCGGGAACGAATCCGTCAGATCGAAGCCAAGGCGTTGAAAAAGCTCCAGCATAAAAAAAGAAGGGATCAGCTCAAGGATTTTGCCGCACCGGGCAACGATTGGGATAATCTCTAGAAGATTTATCCTGGTTTTTTCTTGCGCAACTTTTCCATGAAAAGCACTTCATTCATATGAATTTTGCGTTCATCACGGGCAAACAGCATGCCGCCAATGGACAATTCTAAATCCAGGGCGGCAATCTTATCCATTCTCGGCACGATAGAACAAATATTCTTCAGCTCTTCGAAAGCTTTGACTGATCTTGTCGACAAGATTTCCGCTATTTTCTCTGCTTCCTGCATAAATTTTTCAGGAGGCGCCACCTTGTTCACCAGGCCGATTCTCTCCGCTTCATTGGCTCCGATCGGCTCTCCCAGCATCACGATTTCTTTTGCCTTGGTCACACCCACGATCTGGCTTAACGGATAAAAAAGAGGGCTTAAACCAAATTTCAGCTCCGGATGACAAAATATTGCGCTTTCTGAAGCAACAATAAGATCGCACACAGTCACTATATTGAAGCCGCCGCCCAAGGCGATACCACCTACTGCGGCAATAACCGGTTTAGGATATGAATAAATTTTTTTTAGATATCGCTTCATCGATTCGAAATAGTCATCAATTTCAACGTTAGATAGAGACGACATTTCTTTGATATCTATCCCGGCTGAAAAAACATATTCTCCGCCGGTAATCACCAAAGCCTTCATCTGCTGATCCATTTCGACATCCAGGAGCGCATCGTTAAATTCCAGCCTCATCTCCTTAGATAGGGCATTCATTTCATGAGCACGATTGAATTGAATGATAGCATAAGCTTTTTTCTTATCAACGATGATGTTTTTATAAGTCATCTTTTCCCATCCACCTTTAACCGGAGCTCTTTACCCGTTTTAAAAAAAGGAACTCTCCTATCGTCAAGAGAAACTTCGGCCCCTGATTTCGGATTGCGTCCGACTCGGGACTTTCTTTCACGCATTGTGAACGTTCCGAACCCTCTTATCTCGATTCGCTCATTTTTCCTCAGTGCGCCGACCATTGAATCCAGAATTGTCTGCACAGCTAAAGCAATATCCTTTTGTGGATATATTTTATATTTTACCTGAGTTCTTTTGATTAATTCATTTTTAGTCATAGTGGCTTTGCCGGTAGGCGTCAGGGGTGATACAAATAGCTGACCCCTCCCCATTGTTCAGCTTTCTCTTTTACGGATTGGCTAAGTTGATTTGCTGCACTTTCAAACATATAATCAAAAATGGAAGGATGTTTTTTGCTTGGATAAACCAAATCGTATTTTCCGCTTTTACCGGCCAGCTCACCGGCCAGTTTCGCTGCGGCGGCCATATCACCCAACTGATCGACCAATCCGTATTCCAAAGCCTTGCGGCCTGTAAAAACACGACCGTCACCTATTGCGACAACCTGCTCGCGAGTCATTTTTCGATCTCGGACAATGACATCAATAAATTGGTTATAAATATCGTCAACCAGTTCTTGGATAATGATCCGTTCTTCAGGTGTCATTTCCCGCATGGGTGAACCAATGTCCTTATATTGACCGCTTTTGACAACGGATGATTTCACGCCGACCTTTTTCAAAAGCTCGTCCAAATTGGCAAATTGCATAATCGCCGATATGCTGCCGGTAATGGTTCCCGGATTGGCCACGATTTTATCACCCGCGCACGCAATCAGCAGACCTCCTGATGCGGCAACCGACCCCATCGACACGACAACTTTTTTCTTTTTCTTGAGTGCAACGACGGCGTCATAGATTTCCTGCGACGCGGCAACGCCGCCGCCAGGTGAATCAATACGCACGACGACGGCTACAATGGAACTGTTTTTAGCTAATTCATCAATATGATCCGTAATTTTAAGAGAATCACTGATCACGCCTTCAATAGGCACCACGCCGATCTTGTCATTTAAAGAAAATCCTTGCGCGCCGGCGCTGCCGGATTGGGCACCCGCTATATAAAAGAAAAAATATAAAACAACGCCCAGCGCGATCAGTAAAACCAATCCCAGAATGACCGGATGTTTTCTCATGTTTTATCCCTTGGGCTGGCCGCCGATCTTTACGTCAGCCAGCGCCTGCGCGAGATTCGAACCAATGTTTTCACGATTATTGATATACTGGTTTGAAGTCGGGGTTGGGGTCGGAGCCGGTGCTTCCATTTCCTTAATGCTCAAGCGGATTTTTTTTGTTTTGACATCAATGCTTTTGACCACGGCAGACACGGTATCGCCGGCATTATATAGTTCGGCGGATGATTTGACGCGTTTCTGGCTGATCTCCGAGATATGAACCAGACCTTCGATGCCGTCTTCAATTTCCACAAAAATCCCAAAGTCAGTAAAGTTTGTTATCTTGCCGGTCACCACACTGCCGGGCGCATATTTCTGCGGCAATTCTTCCCATGGGTTCTTTTCAATTTGTTTAATGCCCAAAGAAAATTTCTCGTTGTCAACGTCAATATTTAAAACAACCGCTTCGAGTTCCTGTCCTTTTTTGAAATATTCAGACGGATGGGTAACCCGATGCTTCCAGGAAATATCCGATACATGAACCAGACCGTCGATGCCGTCTTCGATTCCAATAAACACGCCAAAGTTTGTGATGTTGCGCACGAGACCTTTCACAACCGTGCCAACCGGATACTTCTCCTTGAGCTTTTCCCATGGATTGGCTGTTGTCTGTTTCAGGCTGAGGGAGACTCTCTTGGCCTCCGGATTGACTTCCAACACCACCACGTTCACCGTATCTCCAACATTTAATACCTTGGACGGATGCTTGATTTCCCGTGTCCAGTACATTTCCGATATATGAACCAGACCTTCTACGCCCGGTTCCAGTTCGATAAACACACCATAATCTGTCAGATTGACAACTTTGCCCTGAACCAGGGCACCGACCGGATACTTCTCCGAAATATGCTCCCAGGGATTTTCATGAAGCTGCTTTAAACCTAAGGAAACTCTTTCTTTTTCACGATCAAATGAAAGAATCTTAACTGTAATTTTTTCTCCCTTGTGGAATATTTCCGCAGGCTTTGCTATTCTTCCCCAGGATATATCCGTCACATGGAGCAATCCATCGATGCCACCCAAATCGATGAAAATCCCATAATCCGTAATATTTTTGATAATACCCTCTATAATGCTTCCCTCTATAATATTGTTCAGCGTGTCTTTCTTTTCACTTTCTCTTTCGGAAGCCACAATGGATCGTCTTGATAAAACTACGTTATTGCGCTTGCGGTCATACTTCAAAATATGAAAATCAAGCGTTTGACCGATAAAGTGGTCCAAATCTTTAATCGGACGGATATCGATTTGAGATCCGGGCAGAAAAGCGATAATGCCGATATCAACAGAGAGACCGCCTTTTACTTTCTCTACAACAGTCCCTTTGATCGTGATATTGTTGTCGCTGACATTTTTAATGTCGTCCCAAACTTTGAGCTTAGCTGCTTTTTCCCGTGATAAAACCAGGTTTCCTTCTGAATCCCGCTTGTCAATGAAGACTTCTATATCATCACCTACAGAAACATTCACATTCCCCTGGGTGTCTTTAAGTTCCTTGATCGGAATAAAACCTTCCGTTTTCCAACCCACGTCCACCATGACAATATCCGCCGTTATCTGGACAACTTTGCCACGGGCAATATCACCATACTGCAACTGATTAAGACTCTGTTCGTAGAGTTCTTTAAAGCCAATGTCTTCTTCTTTGGCCTGAATTGACGAATTGTGTGCGGTGGGAATCGAAGAGTCGGTCTTAACCTCCTTTTCATTTGTTAAGTTTTTGTTGTTATTGTTAACCATTAACCTAATACCCCCTAATTTTTATAAGACATTTTTTAATTTTGGATGCCTAACATATTGAAAATCAAATAGCAAGACAAATCAAGCACCCATTGCCTTACGGTCATTTTTGCCCTCAAACATGTTTGCCTGATACTCGCTCAAGAATTATTTCGACAACTTGTGAGATATCCAAAGAAGTTGAGTCAATGATGATGGCATTTGGCGATGCGGTTAAGGGCGCAGTTTTCCTTTGTGAATCCTGATGATCTCTGGCTTGCATATCCCTGGATACGGAATCCAGCCCCCCCGATCCGTTCTTTTGAATGAGCTCTGTGCGCCGCCTTCGAATTCGTTCCTCAATATGCGCATCAAGAAAAAACTTGAACTGTGCGTCGGGGAAAACAACCGTCCCCATATCTCTTCCTTCCGCCACAATTCCACCGCCGACTGCACCTGCTTCTCTTTGCAAAGAAAGCAATTTCTCGCGGACAACGGGATAAGCGGATATGGTGGAAGCGGCCAATCCAACCTCTTCCGTACGGATTTTGTCGCCAACATCATGGCCATCGAC
>CAIVDK010000047.1 GCA_903904655.1 uncultured delta proteobacterium
CAGCAGCGCCTACGCCCGGGCCGCAGGCGCTCAGGCGACGACAAAGGCGAGCTACATCATGGTCTATTACAGCGACGACAAGGCCGCGGTGGCCGGCAATACTATCCAGGCGGACAACACGCGCATCGGCAATACGAGGGACGGCGCCGACTTTCTGGCCGGTAACGCCTGGCCCCCCGACGACTGGACGGACCGGGCCGCGGGGCTTCCCACGGCCACCCCGCCGGGGAATGACTACTTCACGCTGGTGCAGTGGAATTCATCAGCAACAGCGACCAATACCGCAACTGCAACCTATCAATTTAATGCGTTTAATAATAACGGCTCTTATGACAATAATTCCGGCTATGAGGTTGCCAAAATTGTTGATGGTAATGACAATACTTATGGTCGTGATGACAATAATAATCATTATGTTACCCTCACCGGGAACACTTGTGCAGGTACGAATCTTGGTACAATTACCAGGGTAACGATTGCCTATAGAGGCACATCGGACAAAAATTCAATATCAAAAATCTATCAACGGTTTGTCCCGTATTTTGGTGGTTCTACGGCTGGGGGAACCTATAACCAGGCTGATAGCGACTTTCATGCAGAAGGAAGTCCAGATTGGTCACAAGAATTTGATATTACAAACGGTGTTAATGCCCCTAGTACTTGGAGTTGGTCTGATGTTCAAAACCTTGATTTAAGGTGGATTACAAGAAGACCTAATTCTGGCAGGCTCAATACTTATGCCGTTCGGATAACGGTTACATATACCAATACATCTACTACCCTCACCCCCACGCTGGACACGACGGCCGACAGCCAGGGGAATGTGGCTTCTTTTGTTTCAGCCTTAAGTACGACAGACCTCTACCAGGCCGTCATTAAGACATCCGCCCTGGATTCAAAGGCATGGACCAGCGTGAGTGTCGCCACGGACTTTACCGGCGATGCGATCGCTCTTACTACATCCGGATGCACGCCGTCCACCTCCGGCTGTTATGACGATGGTAACGGATCTTATACCTATTACGACGACTTCGGCATCCAACTGGACACGAAGTCCGGATCGGGCTTTCTGCCGCCGATCCAGCAGTGACGGCTTCGAAAAAAAGTCGAAAGGAATAATCCAGTATTATCAATGGCTTGAGTGTTTTGCACAACGCCGCGCTTGCCGTCTCTAAAAAATATCCGAGTAAGATTTCAAACCACAAAGAGACGTCGTGTTTTTGACGGCGTTAACGACGGCACGCTCCATCACGCGGGCGGCCAAAAGGCCGGCCACGCTTAAATCCGCACTGACGCCGCCGGTGGAGAGCGTGAAGATGGTGTCACCGTCCACCATCGTATGTGCGGGACGCATCGTTCGGGCGTAGCCGTTTTGCGCCATGGAGGCAAGCTTCGTTACCTGCGCCTTATCAAAGGCTGCATTCGTTGCGACAACGCCAATCGTTGTGTTGCCGCTGAATAGGTTTTTCTTATCCGCATAAGCTTGGATCATGATGTCTTCCGTGTCAGCAAGAGCTTTCCCATCAACACTTAATGGCCCGGCAAGCTTCTTACCGGTTTCCGGGTCGATCACATCACCAAGACAGTTGACCGCCACCAGCGCACCGACTTTCAAATCGCCGACCTGCAAGGCATAACAACCCAGGCCGCTTTTCATGGCGCGATTCATGCCCAGGATTTTGCCGACGGTCGCGCCTGTTCCCGCGCCGACATTGCCCTGCGAACAGAACGTCTTCGTGGCGTTGACGCAAGCCGAATATCCCATTTCCTTATCCGGGCGGATTTTGAAATCGCCAAGGGTCAGATCAAACAGCACCGCGCCGCAAACAATCGGCACCCGGGTGACGCCCACATCAAAACCGATTTTCTTTTCTTCCAGATATTGCATGATGCCCGCCGCCGCATCCAACCCGAAAGCACTGCCGCCGGCCAGCATCACGGCATGGATTTTCTGCACCATGTTGACCGGGTTAAGCAAATCCGTTTCCCGCGTGCCGGGTGCGCCGCCGCGCACATCCACACCGGCTGTTGCGCCGTCTCCACAGAGAATAACGGTGCAACCGGTCGCGGCGTTCAAATTCTGCGCGTGCCCTACGTCGATGCCTTCAATGTCGGTGAATTCAATTTGTTTCACGGATTGCCTCCTGTTTTAGAAAGCTGCGCTTTATTGTCCCTGTTTGTTGAGCAGTTCGGCCTGATGGTGTGAGGCCAGTGCGTCAATCATGACGCCGATGCTGCCGTTGATGAAATTGTCAAGATCGTAGCGGGTTAGGTTGATGCGATGATCGGTGATGCGGCCTTGCGGGAAATTGTAGGTGCGAATGCGCTCGGAGCGGTCACCGGTGCCTACCTGGCTTTTGCGTACCTGAGCTTGTTCGGCGTTTTGTTTCTGCACCATGGCATCCAGCAGTCTCGCCCGTAAAACTTTCATGGCCTTGATTTTGTTTTTGAGCTGGGATTTTTCATCCTGACAGGTTACGACCAGTCCCGTCGGCAAATGGGTGATGCGCACCGCCGAATCCGTCGTATTGACGCTCTGGCCGCCGTGGCCGGTTGAACGGTAAACGTCAATGCGCAGTTCGTTTTGGTCGATGGTCAACTCCACGTCTTCCACCTCCGGCATGATGGCAACGGTGACGGCCGACGTGTGAATCCTTCCTTGTGCCTCGGTGACGGGGACGCGCTGGACACGGTGCACGCCACTTTCATATTTTAAACGGCTGTATGCGCCCCGGCCTTCGATCTGGGCGATGATTTCCTTGAAGCCGCCCATGCCGCCCGCCGGTGAACTGCTGACAATTTCCACGTGCCAGCCCTGCGCTTCGGCATAGCGCGCGTACATGCGAAATAAGTCACCGACAAACAGGCCGGCTTCATCTCCGCCGGTGCCCGCACGGATTTCCAGAAAGACGTTTTTATCGTCATTGGGATCTTTGGGGAGGAGTAGAATCGTTATTTCCCCCTCAATGTCGGAGAGTTTCTGTTGCAGGAGCGGCATTTCTTCCTTAACCATCGCCCTTATTTCTTCATCGTTTTCGGCAAGGAGTTCCTGGTTTTCGGCAATACGCGCCTTGATTTTTTCATACTGGCGGATGTTTTCCACCAGTCTCGTTAAGTCCGAGTGTTCTTTGGCATATTTCTGATATAACCCCTGCTTGGAAGCCACCTGGGCGTCGGAAAGCAGTCTTTCGAGTTCCTGGTAACGGAGTTCAATATCACGTAATTTGTTTAGTAAAATATCCATAGCTGACCTGGTCGGTAGATTTTCAAAAAATGTTGGTTGAGGGAGAAAGGCACATTTATAGCGCTCCTCATTTATGGGAGGACGCAGCTATAAATGCCGGGAATGTTCCGACCTGTTGATCATGAGGACAACGTCCAAAATTTATTTACGCTAGCGGTAAGTTAAGCCTATGCTTTTTTTGTTGTTTTCTTTGTAATCGGTGCAACTTCCGCTTTGGGTGCGTATTTTCTTTTGAATTTTTCCACACGGCCCGCCGTATCCAGCAGCTTTTGCTTGCCGGTGATAAACGGATGGCAGTTGGAGCAAATGTCTATTTTGATGTCTTTTTTGGTTGATTTCGTTTCAATCACATTGCCGCAAACGCAAGTGATGGTTGTTTCTTTATATTCCGGATGAATACCTTCTTTCATTTTCCCTTCTTCCTCCTGGCCCGTTGTCTGCAATGTTTGACAAAGGTCTCTATAATTTTAAACAGATGCGCTGCATTATCCTATAAGCGGTAAAAATTCAAGATAATTATTGGCGGGTTTCAACATGCCGCCGGATGATTATGAATTCATAGAATCCAGAAATTCCTGGTTTGTTGCCGTTCTCTTGATTTTGCCGATAATAAACTCCATCGCATCGACCGGGTTCATTTCCTGCAGCAGACGGCGCAGAATCCAGATGCGGTTGAGATTTGCTTTGGGGATCAGCAATTCTTCTTTGCGTGTGCCGGATCGGATCAGATCAAACGCGGGGAAGACACGGCGGTCGGCGATACGGCGGTCCAGATGTAATTCCATGTTGCCGGTGCCTTTGAATTCTTCAAAAATAACTTCATCCATACGGCTGCCGGTATCGAT
This sequence comes from uncultured delta proteobacterium, assembly GCA_903904655.1. Lineage (GTDB taxonomy): Bacteria > Desulfobacterota > Syntrophia > Syntrophales > Smithellaceae > UBA8904. The sequence goes on from CAIVDK010000047.1 coordinate 4,090, forward strand.
TAAGGCGGTGGAGATGATGGTTAAGCTACCGCCGTTTTCAATGTTTCGGGCTGCGCCGAAGAAGCGCTTGGGTTTGTGCAGGGCGTTGGAATCGACACCGCCGGAGAGTACCTTGCCGGAAGGCGGCACGACGGTGTTGTACGCGCGTGCCAGACGGGTGATCGAGTCTAGCAAAATGACGACGTCTTTTTTGTGTTCGACCAGTCGTTTTGCTTTTTCAATAACCATTTCGGCAACCTGGACGTGTCGCGAAGCCGGCTCATCAAAGGTTGACGAGATCACCTCGCCTTTGACGCTGCGCTGCATGTCAGTCACTTCCTCGGGACGCTCGTCAATGAGCAGCACCATCAAAACGACTTCCTTATGATTGGCCGTGATGCTGTGGGCGATATCCTGTAAAAGAACCGTTTTGCCGGCGCGCGGCGGCGAAACGATCAGGCCGCGCTGTCCCTTGCCGATGGGTGCGAACAAATCCAGGGTTCGTGTAGAAAAGTTTTCCGGATCAAATTCCAGATTCAATTTTTCCTCGGGATAGAGGGGGGTCAGGTTGTCAAAGAGGATTTTGTCGCGGGCTGCCTCGGGGCTTTCGAAGTTAACTTCATCAACTTTTAAGAGGGCGAAATATTTTTCACCTTCTTTAGGAGGGCGGACTTCGCCGGCAATCGTGTCGCCGGTTCTCAAATTAAAGCGGCGGATCTGCGAAGGTGAAATGTAAATGTCGTCGGGGCTGGGCAGATAGTTATAATCGACTGCGCGCAGGAAGCCGAAACCATCCGGCAGGATTTCCAGAACGCCGGAGCCGGAGATAACGCCGTTTTGCTCCGCCTGGGTTTGCAAAATGGCAAAAATCAGATCCTGGCGGCGCATGCCGCTGGCCCCCGGAACTTCTATCTCCTTGGCCAGATTGTTGAGCTCGCTGATAGGCAGCCTCTTAATGTCTTCGATGTTCATAAATATTTCCTTAATTTAGATTAGTAACAGACGCGATATTGGAATGAAATGTATTTGTATTGACTGCATTAATTTTCAAGAAGCATACGAGGATATTCACGATTTTTTAAGCAGTTACGGATTTAATCCCGCTTAAGCGGGACGAGCGTTAATTCTCCGCAGCGAGCTGCGGTATAATGACGTTCATTTCATGCCTCGACAGCGAGCTGCGAGGTTGTTGATTATCGGCTTGTTTATTTGAATACTTGAATCGCTCCAAAGGGCAGGGCTGAATCAGCCTCTGACGAATTGGCTGTTACGCTATATGAATCAGGGCAAACTGTCAAGATATTTTCTTGACAGATATCTTCTTGCCGGTAAAAGAATAATATCATGTGATAGATAGAATCATTCAAAAGTTTTTCCTTGATTCCTGAGCCGCACTAAACTAAATGATATTCATCCCGCAGTTGCGGGACGAGCGTTAATTATCCGAAGCTTGCTGCGATATAATGACGTTCATTTCATACCTCGACAGATTGCTGCGAGGTGGTTGATTAAATATTTTGGAGATGAGAGGTTTATGTTTCTATGAGCGACGATAATCCCAATGAAGGGATGGATACGCCTGTGGCCGATGGCCCTCGCGATATCTGTCTAGAAGAACTGACTGACGATCTGAAGGCGGCCTGTGAGCGAGCGGGCTGGACGTCTCTGGTGCCCGTGCAGGCCAAATCCATTCCTTACCTTCTTTCCGGCCGTGATGTGATGATTCAATCGCGAACCGGCAGCGGCAAAACCGGCGGTTATTTGCTGCCGATTATGCAGAAAATCGATATGCAAAAAAATGTCGCCCAGGCGCTGGTTTTAGTTCCTACCCGTGAACTGGCCCTGCAGGTGTCCCAGGAAGCGCTGATGCTGTTTCAGGGGACCGAGCTGCGAACGGCTGTTGTTTACGGCGGCGTCGGTTATACCGCCCAACTGGAAGCTTTTCGGGGCGGCGCTCAACTGGTGGTCGGCACGCCGGGACGCATTCTGGATCATCTGCTTAAAAATACGCTTTCGCTGGATCATTTGAAAATGTTGATTTTTGATGAGGCGGACCGGATGCTGTCTATGGGATTTTATCCCGATATGGTTAAAATCCGTAAATATATCCCGACAGGCAAGATTACGAGCAGCATGTTTTCCGCTACTTTCCCGCCGCAGGTCATTCGTCTGGCCGGTCAATTTTTACATGAGCCCGAGTTGCTGAGCCTAAGCGGCAACGAAGTGCATATCGCAGAAAGCGAGCATATTTATTATGTTGTGCCGGGCATGCGCAAGGAGCGGTCGCTGGTGCGGATTATCGAAATCGAGAATCCCGCCTCGGCCATTATTTTCTGCAACACCAAAGATACGGTGCATTACCTGTCCGTCGTGCTGAAACGTTTCGGTTATGACGCAGACGAACTAAGCTCCGATCTGGCCCAAAGCGCGAGGGAAAAGGTGATGGCCCGGGTACGGCGAGGGGCCTTGCGCTTTTTAGTGGCTACCGACGTGGCGGCGCGCGGCATTGACATCCCCGATCTTTCGCACGTGATTCAGTATGAGCCGCCGGAAGACCCGGAAGCCTACATTCACCGCGCCGGACGTACCGGAAGGATGGGGTCAAGCGGCGTGGTCATTTCAGTGGTTGCGGAAATGGAAAAGTTCAAGATGCAAAGTATTGCGCGTTTTTATAATATTCGTATGGAAGAACGTCCGCTGCCCGGCGATGAGGAACTCGAAAGAGTGGTTGCCGAAAGGATCACCGCTCTTTTGGAGGCCAGGTTACGAGGTCGCGACAATATTCAGATGGAACGGATGCAGCGTTTTCTGCCGCTGGCTCGAAATCTGGCGCAGGCCGAAGATGAACTGGCGATTATCACAATGCTGCTGGACGATTATTATCAACAGACCCTGCACGCGCCACCGGCTCAACTCGCGGCCGATATCGTCGAAGAGGGAAGCCAGCCCAAACCAAAACTGAGCCTGAGCCTGAGCTCCAAGCCCAAACCCCAAAATGGAAGGCCGCGGTCAAGAAGCAGAAAACCAAGGACGCCGTAGCCATGCCGGTTAATTTTCATCGTTTACGAAAGTTTCTTTATCCTGTCTTTTGGGGCTGTTTGCTTCTGTTTGTTTCCTGCGCGACAACACCGCCTGTTGCTGTGCCTCCACCTCCGCCCCCGCCCGCAAAAATTGCCGTTGTTCTGGGCGCGGGAGCATCCAAGGGATTTGCTCATATCGGCGTGTTAAAAGTTCTCGAGTCCCATCGAATTCCCATCCATATGGTCGTCGGCACCAGCGTCGGCTCTTTTGTCGGCAGTCTCTATGCTTATGGCTATAATCCCTTTGAATTGCAGACGATTGCATTTGCTCTTCAGAAGGATGATTTGGCCGATTACATCATCCCGGATAACGGTTTCATTAAAGGCGAAAAACTGGAAAATTTTGTCAACAATAAAGTGAAATACACGACCATCGATAAGTTCAAAATACCCTTTTACGCCGTGGCAACCAACATTCAAACCGGCGAGGAGATGGTATTTGGCCGGGGCAATGCAGGCCGTGCCGTACGGGCCAGTTGTTCCATTCCAGGTATATTCAATCCGGTGATGATCGGCAACAAGGCTCATGTGGACGGCGGAGTCGTCAGTCCCGTGGCTGTTGATGTGGCCCGCCGATATGGTGCAGATTTGGTTATTGCAGTCGATATATCAGCCAGTCTGTCGCCAACCGCGCCCACCGGAACCATCGAAACCATGATGCAGGCGATTGATATTATGTATAACAAGATGGCGGTTCTTCAACTCAGAAGCGCTAATGTCGTGATTAAGCCCAAAGTGGGGAATATCGGTTCGAGCGATTTTACCAAAAGGCATGAAGCGATCATGGAGGGCGAAAAAGCGGCTGCCGAAGCCATGCCGGCTATTAATCAGTTGATGGCCAAATTGCGTCAGGAAGGCCGGCTCAAGTAAGAGTCATCCGTCTCATTCACAATGATCGCTGATCAAGTCGTTATTTGCGCAGGTTGTATTTAATCATTTTGAGTTGCAAGCCTTTGCGACTTAACCCCAGTTGTTTGGCGGCCTTCGTAACATTACCCTCCAATTCGTCAAGACATTTAATGATCATCTGACGCTCCACATTTTCCATGTGCGTGCGCATAAAGTCTTTAAAGGGTTTTTTGTCTTCATCCGTCAAGGCCTCAACCTCTTTTTCCAGGTTGGCCTTGAATTCCGGCGGGACTTCGCAGCCGGTGATCATGGGTGTTTTGGCCATGAGCATCATTCGTTCAATCAGGTTTTCCAACTCACGGATATTGCCGGGCCATCGATAGCGCAAGAGCATGTCTTTTACCGCATCGTCCACACCGCCGATCGTCAACGCCAGTTTCTTGTTGAATTTAGCGACAAAAAATTCCACGAGAGGGAGGATGTCGTCCTTTCTTTCCCGCAAGGGAGGCACGTTAATGGGGAAAACATTCAGGCGATAGAATAAATCTTCACGGAAACTTCCATCCTGCACGCTTTGCATCAGATTCCTATTGGTCGCGGCAATAAAACGCACATCCACCTTGATCGTTTTGAGACCGCCGACCCGCTCAAATTCCTGTTCCTGCAAAACGCGCAGCAGTTTGACCTGCATATCCCGTGGAATTTCAACCACTTCATCAAGAAATAAGGTGCCTTTATGGGCCAGTTCAAACTTGCCCGGTTTGGTAACGGCCGCGCCCGTGAAAGCGCCTTTTTCGTAGCCAAACAGTTCGCTTTCCATCAGCGTTTCCGCAATGGCCGCGCAGTTGATTTTGATCAGCGGGTTATTTTTTCGCGGTGAATTACGGTGAATGGCTTCGGCGACCAGTTCCTTGCCCGTGCCGGTTTCTCCATTGATCAGAATGGTGGTGGTAGTGGGCGCCACCCGTTTGATTGCGTCAAACAGCTCTAGGGTTGATGGGCTTGATCCGATGATGTTGGCGCGCTCAATTTCTTCCGGCGGTAAAAAAAATTCATTCTCTTTTAAATTACGCGTTTTGATGGCTTTGGAGACGACATTTTTCAGGTCTTCGAGTTCAAAGGGTTTGGTGATGTAATCCAAGGCTCCTTTTTTGAGCGCTTCAACGGCCGTTGCCACGGTACCGTGAGCGGTGATCATAATCACGGGAACTTCCGGGTATTCTTGCCTGACACGATTGAGCAGTTCCATACCGTCGATGCGCGGCATTTTCAAATCCGTGATCACGGCGGCAATCCGACCGGATTTCAAAATTTGCAGTGCTTCGGAGCCGTCAGCGGCAGAGGCGACTTCATAGCCCTCCCGCTTCAACATGGCCGCCAAAACCAGCCGCATATTCATTTCATCATCAACGATTAAAATTTTACTCATGCGTTACAACTATTATGACTTAGCGATTAAATCAAGATGGATTGTGTTTATATTTTGCCGTCCGCATTGAGCCGGATAAAGAAGACACTTCCCTGCCCGGGCAGAGATTTGACCCGGATGGAGCCGCCATGTTCCCTGATAATTCTCTGGCAGATCGCCAATCCCAGCCCTACGCCTCTTTCCTTGGTCGTATAAAAAGGCTTGAAGATATTTTTGATATCGTCCGGGCCTATACCATTGCCTGTGTCCCGGATGGTAATGCCTGCGGCGACGCCGGCGCTGGTTTCAATTTTTGATGTCTTGAAGGTCAGGCTGCCGCCCAGGGGCATGGCTTCAATCGCATTTAGCGAGATATTGATCATGACCTGAAGAATTTGCTGCTCATCAACATTGACGGCAGGCAATCCTTCCTGCAGGTCCCGTGATATGGAAATATTCTCGGCCAGGCGATTGGCCGCGATGATTGAAATCGCCCGGTCCATAACGGTATTAATGTCCCGGGGCTGAATTTTGCTGGAAAAAGGGCGCGCATAATCCAGAAATTGGCTGACGACGGTGTTGAGGCGGTTGACCTCCTCAATAATTACATTTAAAAGCTTGCTGTGTTCTTCCGTGGCCGTCTCGGATTGAAGATATTGCGCCGCTCCCTTGATGGACCCCAGAGGATTGCGGATTTCGTGGGCGAAAACGGGCGCCATTTCGGCCAGCAGCAGGGCCTTTTCTCTCTCCAGTTTTTCATCAAACGCATAAAGGGACGTAAAGACGTCCTTGCTGTCCGGATAAAGGAAGCTGAATATTTTCTTTAAGATCATCTTGATCGGGGTGACGGAAATGACGATTAAAAACGATGCCATGACAACACTGGTAAAAGAAGGCAGACTGGGACTGAAAAAGAAAGCCACAAAATAAAAGATAAAGGCGCCGGTGAGGGTGCTGATAAAAATGACCAGAGCGCGGGCGAAAAAATCGTGCAATTCGGAAAGTTGGGGATAAGCGATAATCAGCAGGGTAAAGTAAAGCAGGGCGGACAAAACCAAACCGGTAATGGGCGGAAAATTATAACCCAGATAGCCCAGAAGATCGACGCCCGAGAGCAATACGGCTATCGGACAGGCAATCAGCAGATAACGCAGCCGTCTTTTTTCCGTACTTGGAAACAGTTTGCCGACGTGCCGCAGTAAGGCAAAATAGCAGACGATCAGCACAAGGCAGGCACAGGCGATCAGTGTGACGCGAAAATACGGCCAGGCTCGCAGGGGTGAAAATAGCAAGCTGACGCCGGCCAGACTGATGAGAGACGTCAGCGCCACCGAGCTTTGTGAAAGATAAGATTTATTGTGGGTCAGATGGCGGAAAAACCAGACGGCCAGGGGAGCAATGGCCAGGAGTCCGATATGTTCGATATATGTCCAGAATCCCGGTGCAAACAGGCCCCGGAAAAAAACCGCCGCCTGGGAAATAAAAATGGCCAGGCAAAAGCCCGCAAAAGACTTTTGGAGCTTGTCCATTTTCCCCGTGATGAAAAGGGACAGGGCGATCGTAAAACTGGTTGCCGCCAGTGTAAAAGTATCCATATATTGACTTTTATCATACTCTGATTTAATAACCAGAACAAATAAAGACAAAACCTATAAGGGATCGGTGAAGGAATGAAGAAAAAAGATTTATTGAAGAAAACGGTCGAACATATCGACATTAAAGCCATCAACGCCGTGGAAATGATCGAGGCCATGAAGAAGATGTCCTTTTCCGCGCGGGATCTGGGCAATGCCGCCGATATTTATGACCGGATGCTCAAAGAAAAAAATTGCGCGGTTATCCTGACGCTGGCCGGGTCCACCAGCGCCGCCGGCTGTATGCAGGTGTATGTCGATCTGGTGAAAAATAATATGGTGGACGCGATTGTGGCGACCGGCGCATCGATTGTCGATATGGATTTTTTTGAGGCTTTGGGTTTCAAACACTATCAGGGCACGCCGTTTGTCGATGATAAATTATTGCGCAGTCTTTATATCGACCGGATTTATGACACATTCATCAGTGAAGAAGAATTGCAAAGCTGTGACCGCGCCATTAAAAAAATAGCGGATGCACTGCCTCCGCGCGCTTACTCATCGCGGGAATTTATCGCGGAGATGGGCAAGTACTTAGTGAAGAACGCCAAGAAGAAAAATTCTTTAGTTCAGGCGGCCTACGAAAATAACGTACCAATCTTCTGTCCCGCGTTTTCGGACAGCTCGGCAGGTTTTGGTCTGGTGCTGCACCAGTATGAACGGCCCGACAATCATCTGACCATCGATTCGGTCAAGGATTTTCTGGAATTGACCAACGTAAAGATTAAAGCGGGAAAGACAGGCCTGCTCATGATCGGCGGCGGCGTACCGAAAAACTTTGCACAGGACACCGTGGTTTGCGCCGAGATTCTGGGCAAGGAAGTGCCCATGCATAAATACGCCATTCAAATTACCGTGGCTGACGTTCGCGACGGGGCGTGCTCGAGTTCAACGCTGAAGGAAGCCAATTCCTGGGGCAAGGTGGATTCCAGTTGCGAACAGATGGTTTATGCGGAAGCCACAACCGTCCTGCCGCTTCTGGCCAGTTATGCCTACCACAAGGGAAGCTGGAAAACGCGTAAAAAATGGGAGCTGTCCAAAATCTTTGACGGTGAGCAAAAAACGGTGAAGAAAAAGATAAAGAAATAATTGAATCAAAAAGGCGGTCCCGGAAGAGACCGCCTTTCTTTTTGAGGAACATAATTGTAACAAAAATTCAGTTGAGGCGAAGCGATGGCCGGATTGAATCGTTATGCTTTCAAACAATTACTCGCCGCCGGGGACATCAGCAAAGGCTTCCTTGAGGATGTTTACACAGGCGTCCATTTGCTCTTTTGTGTGATAAGCCGATACTGAAAGTCTCAAGCGGGTGCGCTTGGCTGACACGGCCGGGTAGGTCACAATGCCGGCGTACAATCCCTTTTCATAAATCCGTCTTCCGATTTCCCGAAGACGCATCTCCTTGCCGACAAATACCGGAACCACTTGGGATTGTGTGTCTCCGATGTCGAAACCGGCCTTCGTGAGCGCTTTGCGCATGTATCTCGCATTATCCAAGAGTTTGTCGCGCTGGCTTTTATCTTTGGTGTAAATATCCAGGATTTTTAAAATGCCCGCCGCCGTATGCGGTGCCATGGCGCAGGAGAAAATGTAGGACCGGGCGGAAAAGCGCATATAGCTGATCAGTTTCTGATCGGCAACCGCAAAACCGCCTATGGCTCCGAACGATTTGCTGAACGTGCCGATGCTGATGTCGATGTCGTTTTCCACGCCGAAATGCTCCGCGACGCCGCGACCGTGTTCTCCGAAGATTAATGTGGAATGTGCTTCATCGATCAAAATTTTTGCGCCGTATTTTTTGCAGACGGCGATGATCTCGGGCAGTTTGGCCAGGTCGCCGTCCATGCTGTAGACGCCTTCCACGCAGACAAGGGCCCGTTTGGTTTTCAGACTTCTCAAAACCCGTTCCAGGTGCCCCGGAGAGTTGTGGCTGAAGACTTTAATGTCCGCTCCTGCCAGTCTGGCCCCATCATAAAGGGAGGCATGGGCCAGAATGTCCAGCACGGCGACGTCGCCGGGTTTCAAAATACAGGAAAGAACGCCTACGTTGGCGCTGTATCCGGTGGGAAAAACCAGAGCCGCTTCTTTGTTTTTGAAGGCTGCGATTCTTTCTTCCAGCCTTTTGGTGACATCATAGTAACCACTGAAGAGCGGAGCCGATGCCGCGCCTGTTCCGTACTTGGCCAGGGTATCCTGGACTTCCCGGATGACTTCGGGATAAACGGAATAGCCCAGATAGTTATAAGACGAAAAGTTGAGATACCGCTTGATGCCGTCCGTGTAACGGTCATAGGCGTCCACCTGTGAAACGGGAGCCGTAGTCAGCGGGTTTAAAAAAATATAGTGCTTTTGTCGTATGCCGTCCTGGAGGAATTCCCAGAAAAAATTTTTGACGTCAAAAAGATCATCGCCCTGAAATTCAATAAACTCCTGATGGGTATGATCTTTTGATTTCTTGTTCACTTATTTTGCTCCATGTCTAAATGTTTATGTTCTTAGTCTCCTTACCAGGAAAACACAATATCCATTTCTATTTGATCGTTGTATTTGTATCTGCCAAACAGCGACTGAGAGTCCCCCCAGAAGCCTACGGCGGTGACACCGATTTTCCACGAATCCGTCAATACATACCAGGCATTGGCCTTGGCCATAACAGCGCCATGCTCGGGATTATAGGAGGCATTCAAATTGGTCTCGATCTTTTGATTTAAAAAGCCGTTTCTCAGGTTGGCCCACAAAATGGTCTCGAACTTCCGGCTATACAGGGTGTCGGGTCTGTCGATGATCATAGTTTGCTGAGCCTGCATGGTGAGCACACAGTCTTCCAACACGCGATAATCGGCTCCGATGCCGTATTCCAGCGCATCGCTTTTATGTTCGTTCGGGTTCAGGTTATAGACGCCGAACATGGGTGTGGCCGGGTATCCCCAGTGTTCGAGGTTTGTGTTAAAATAGCGGCCGAAGGCATAGGCTGCTTCGGCTCTCAGGCTCCAGTTGCCCTTGACGAATGCCGCATCCGCACCGATAGACGACATCTTGTGGAAGTCAGCCTGGGCGCCCGGATCGACAACAATTTGACCGTTTACCGGC
>CAIVDK010000048.1 GCA_903904655.1 uncultured delta proteobacterium
AAAGGCGATAACGTCGCCATCATGCTTTCCAACTGTCCGGAGTTTGTCATTTCCTATTTTGCCGCTTTAAGGCTTGGGGCTGTCGCCGTAACCCTGAATGTCATGTCCACCTCTTACGAACTTCAGCATCTCGTTGAGAATGGCGAGGCCAAAGTCTTTATCACGACAGACAACCTGGTCAAGAGGTTCCAGGCCATCCAGGAGACGCTCCCCCTCTGCCGACACCTGATCACGACCAGCGGCTTAAAATCCGGGTCCCTTTTCGACGAAATCATCCACAGTGAACCTGTGAGCGCGGACGCGCCTGTTCTTCAGGGGAGTGATCCGGCCGTCATGATCTATACGGCAGGTCTCCTGGGCCTTTAAAAATCCGGGGCGCTCAAATGACTGCGATCGTTCATGATCTCGATGTGCGCCTGTCCCTCCAGGATATGGATCAATGTTTTGGAAGCGTTATCCACGCAGGTGCTGCGAAAGTTGGAAAGGCTGATATTCCGCAGGCGGCAAAGAATCGCGGCAATCGTGAAGTTATGCGCAACGACCAGCGCGTTTTCTCCGCCTGCAATAATCTTTTCAATGGGCTGCCAGGCGCGTGTCTGCAATTCGGTCAGGGATTCTCCACGCGGCATTCTGACGGATGCCGGATCGGCAACCCACCGGTGGAGAAAATCTTTTTCGCAGGCCATCAACTCCTTAAAAGTCAGGCCTTCAAAATCCCCCTGATCCATCTCCATCAGTTCGGGATGAACTTCTATCTCCCTTTGGTGAAAGCTGTTGATGATTTCGGCAGTCTGATAAGCCCTTTTCAGCGGACTGGCATGGATGGCGTCGATATCGGAATCTTTCAGGGACAAGGCCAGCCTCCGGGCCTGTTCAATGCCTGCCTCACTTAATTCGATATCGCTTGTCCCCTGAATCCGGCCCTCTTTATTCCAGAGTGTTTCGCCGTGACGGATCAGAATCAGTTTCATCTTATTCACCAAGGCGGCCATGCGGACAATTACCCGCATGGCCGCCATCGAGGATATTTTTAGGCCTTGAAACTGTTCAATTTCGCCAGCGTCGCTTCCGCCTCGCTGATGACACGGTCGATCAATTCTCGGGTGGTCGGGTTATCGGTAATGCCGCCGCAGCTTTGTCCCGCAAAAAGGATACCACCTTCGACATCGCCCTCGTTGAGGGCTTTGAGGTGTTTCATATTGCCCACCGCCTGGCGCGCCAGCACCATCAGCGGATGCCCTTCCTCAGCTTTCAGCATTTCCAGGCTGACCCCCACAAATTTGGCAAAGGACAGATTCATCAGGCGTTTGATCAAAAGCGCGCCCTTGATGGCGTCCACCACCGGGAAACCGCGCTTCATCATGGATTCGGCTTCTTTGGTTTTCAGCACGCGACCGTCCATGCCGTCAAACACGTTGCCATAGATGGTATCCTGTTCGGTCGCCTCGATGCATAATTTTTTAAAGTTGTCATGCACCATGCTCTCCTTGACCACCATGAAACGGCTGCCCATGGAGATGCCGTCCGCACCCAAAGCCAGCGCCGCCGCCAGCCCCCGTCCATCATAAAATCCGCCCGCAGCGATGAGGGGAACTTTGACTATCGAGGCAACAAGGGGAATCAATACCATGGACGTGGCCGCCGCGCCGTGCGCCGCCGCTTCATGACCCGTGACAACCAGCGCATCGCAGCCCAGTTGCACGGCCTTGGCCGCGTGCTTGGCGATGGCGATAGTGCCCACGACTTTGCCGCCGTAGGCATGCACGTCATTCACAAACCACGGTTTCCCCAGCGAATAATTAATGATGGGAACTTTTTCCTCAATGGCAACAGCGATATTTTCCTTCGCCCCCGGTCCTACAAGAATCTGATTGATACCAAAGGGTTTGTCCGTCATTGAACGGATCTGCCGAATGTTTTCCCGTGTTTCTTTCGGGTTGCAGCGCGCGATGGCCAAAAGCCCCAGACCTCCGGCGTTGCAGACGGCCGCAACCAGCTTAGGTTCCGTAATCCAGTTCATTCCGGCCAGCATAATGGGATGCTCAATGCCAAACATTTGCGTCATTCTTGTTTTAAACATAATCTTCTCCTTATTTGTTATGAAATAATTTTAATATTCTTCATACTGTTGTTCAGAACCGGAAGCATAAGAGATGAAAGGGTGGATGTCAAAACAATTTTATTCTGCAAGGAACGAAAAAAGCGCCGGAGGACTCCGGTCATTGACATTGCCGGTTATTCTGATAAAAACAAACCGTCATTTATTTCATAGTTGTTCGGATGGAGAAGACAAAATGAAACTGATAACGTTCGGAATGGTGGACGAGTTGATCGCCAAAGCAGGCAAGACTGAGAGGCTCAGGATTAATCACAATATCCACGAATCTTTATCCGACCCCGTGCAGCGATTATTCATCGCAGCCTGGCGCTCCTCGTATTTTCGACCGCACCGGCATCCGGAAAAAAGCGAATTTGCCATTGTAATTCGCGGCCTTTTTGATGTTATTTTTTTTGATGACGAAGGTGTTGTTACCGAGCGGATTTCTGCGGGACCGGGCACGGATACATTCGCCATGGAAATCCCGGCAGGCCAATGCCATACATGGATTCCCATGGCGGAACAATCCGTATTTTTTGAAGTGAAAGCGGGGCCTTACGATCCTGCAACCTCGCTTTTGTTTGCACCCTGGTCACCTGCGGAAGGCACCACGCAGGTTAAAGAATTCCAGGCAAGGCTTCATACTGTGCGCATCGGCGAACGGATTTTATAAATATCGATAAACAATCCATCGCAAGCCCGCGCGCCACCGCCAGGTGGTTAGGGTGGTGACCTCGTGTCACCTCGTGTGGCCTTGTGTGGCCTCGTGTGGCCTTTAGGTCATTAGGTCATTAGGTGGTTCGGTCCCAAATACCCCATGTGCCGAGACGTTAATTCCGTTTTCTAACTCAAAAAGGAATTAATCAGACTTTCTGGATTTCTTTCATAACCGACAACTCCGGTTTCCCGCCAATAAAGGCGGCGCTGGCCACAAAAAACTCCTTGAAGTACGGCGTGGAAGAATGAAAATCCAGAGCAGCTTTATCTTTATATTGTTCGACCACCACCAGCATGTTGGGATTGGCTTTGTCTTGATTGAGGGAATAAAGAACCGTACCCTCCTCCGAAGCCACTTTGGACATTAACGCCTTGAAGGCGGTTACGGCTTCATCCATCTTTCCCTCTTTAATAGGCAACTTGGCTATGACTGTAAGCATTTTGATACCTCCCCTATTTATTATTTATTCCGTATTAACGCGTTTGGTTTCATAACACAACTAAGGTCTGACAAGCAAGATATCCCTGATATTTAAATGAAGCGATCCAACCGATAAACAGGCAATACCCAGCCAGGTATCCACTGAACATGTTGGCCTATTCGGGGCGTTCTATTTATTTCTTTGACATATGATGCCATTTTCCCTATACTTCACCGCGTTGCGAAAAAATCTTTAAAGAAAGAAGGGAGTTACACAAGAAAGCATGGTTTATCTGCATGGCATCGGGCATTTTCATCCCGAAAATATAATTTGCAACAAGTTTCTGGAAGATCTGAACATCGGTACGACCATCGATTGGATTATGGAACGCGTCGGCATTGAATCGCGCCGCACGGTATTGCCTCTGGATTATCTCACCCAAACAAAGAATGCCGATCCCCGCGAAACAGAAAAGGTGCGTCTTTATTCGGATGCGCAGATGGGGGGCCAGGCAGCCAGGATGGCGCTTACTCGAGCCGGACTGAAAGTTGAAGATATCGGCATGGTCATTTCCGGAAGCTCTTTGCCCCAATATCTTACACCCGCCGATGCTTCAACCGTCGCTTGCGATCTGGGCATTGATGTTCCCTGCTTTGACATCAATTCCGCCTGTGCAACCTATGGCGTTCAGATGCGGTATCTGGATTCGGTCAAACCGGAAAAACTTCCGCCCTATATCCTGGTAACCAATATCGAAGCGTCAACAACAACCATCGACTATTCCGATCGCCGTTCCGCCGTGTTATTCGGCGATTGCGCCACGGCATCGATTCTCTCCACCACCGTGCCTGCCGATAAAATATTTTCCGACTGTGAAATGGCATCCAAACCGACCATGTGGGACAAGGCGGTTGTGCCGCGCTGGGGCTATTTCTCTCAGGATGGCAATGCGATTCAGGGATACGCCATCCGTAAGACTACCGACGGTTTGCGCAGCCTGCTGGCTTCAGCGCCGGATGCGGACAGGAACCGTTTTTTCTTTATCGGCCATCAGGCTAACCTGGGGGTGTTACAGACCGCCGCCGAAAGGTCAGGGATGTCTCCCGAAAACCACTGGTACAACGTCAATCGCTTTGGCAATGTAGGGTGCGCAGGCGGACCTTCTGTATTGAGTCAGCACTGGGATGAACTGTGTCCAGGCGACCATGTGGCCATGGCCCTGGTCGGCGCAGGCCTTACCTGGACGCAGATGCTGCTGAC
>CAIVDK010000049.1 GCA_903904655.1 uncultured delta proteobacterium
ATCATACATAACAACCGCCCTTGAGGCAAACACATTTTTTGTTCATTTGATGCTGGATCCACCGCGTGCCCGGACCACAATCATGCTTGACTAATCATCAAAAAAAATATAGTCAGATTGACTTTAAAAAAAGTGGAGAAATTATGGAAGACAATGATCTTTTAAAGGTTCGCCTGGAAAAAATAGCGGCCTTGAAAGCAGCAGGTGTGGATTTATATCCCAATGATGTAAAGCCCCAAAATACAACGGCTCAGATCATGGCCCAGTTCGGCGACACCGACAGTGAAACGCTGGCGCAATTGACACAAAAATTTTCGATTGCCGGGCGATTGATGGCCGTGCGCAGCTTCGGCAAAGCGGCTTTCGTCAAGATTCAGGACCGCAAAGGTCAGATGCAATGCTATATTGCTAAAAACATCCTCACTGAACAGGATTTTTTTATATTTAAAAAGTTGGATATAGGCGACATTATTTATGTTTCAGGAAAACTCTTCCGAACCAAAACCAATGAATTGACTGTTGAGATTGAATCATTGCGCTTGATGGCCAAATCGATTCATCCTCTGCCTGAAAAATGGCATGGCCTGACGGACATTGAAACCCGCTACAGGCAGCGGCATCTGGATTTAATATCCAGCCCAGCGGTCAAAGAAATCTTTTACCGGCGCAGCCTGATCATCAAACTGATGCGGCAATTCATGGATATGCATGATTTTCTGGAAGTGGAAACACCCATGATGCAGCCGCGAGCGGGCGGCGCCGTCGCCCGGCCGTTTAAAACCCATCACAACGCGCTGGATCAGGAACTCTACCTGCGGATCGCGCCCGAGCTTTATTTAAAACGACTGGTCACCGGCGGACTCGAAAGAGTTTATGAAATCAACCGCAACTTCCGCAACGAAGGCATCTCCACTTTTCACAATCCTGAATTCACCATGATGGAGTTTTACTGGAGCTACGCAACTTACGAGGATTTGATGTCTTTTACGGAAGAGTTATTTGGTTTTATCGCCAAGAATATTTTCGAGGGACTCCAGTTCACCTATCAAGGCACGGAAATTGATGTGACACCGCCCTGGCGGCGGCTCACTGTCAAAGATGCTCTTTTGCAAATAGCCGGTATGGACCCGGCCGACCTTACCGATTCCACAAGAGCCATCGCCTTCGCCCGCAAAACCGGCTGCGACATCAAAGAAACGGCTCCATTAGGAAAAATTTTAATGGCCATTTTCGATGAAGTGGTCGAAAAAAAGCTTGTCCAGCCGACATTTGTCACTCAGTATCCGGTCGCCGTATCCCCTCTGTCCCGCCGGTCCAACACCGACCCGGAACTTGTTGATCGTTTTGAGCTCTATATTTCGGGCAGGGAAATCGCCAACGCCTTTTCCGAGTTAAACGATCCAGCCGATCAGCGCGATCGATTCGTCCAGCAACTCAAAGAGCGAGAAGCGGGCGATGATGAAGCCCACGAAATGGATGAAGACTATATCCATGCGCTGGAATACGGCATGCCGCCGACGGCCGGGGAAGGAATCGGCATCGACCGGCTGATCATGCTTTTTACCGATTCCGCATCCATTCGGGACGTTATTCTGTTCCCGCTTTTGAGAACCAAACAGGAATGAGATACACGCCAAAGCTTATGTAGCTGCAAAACCAGCTGTTTTCCAAAAGGATGTTGTTTAATGCCTTACGAATTCTTTATCAGCAGACGATATATGAGAGCGAAACGCAAGCAGGTTTTTGTTTCGATCATCACCTTTATATCTATTTTTGGCATTTTCCTGGGCGTAGCCGCACTCATTATTGTGCTGGCCGTCATGAACGGCTTTGAAGAAGATCTGCGGGCAAAAATTTTAGGCATCAAGTCTCATATTGAAGTCACCGCGGATATGGCCGGTCCCATAAAAAATTTTACCGCCGTTCGCGAGGAAATCGATAAAATCCCGGGCGTTGTCGCGTCCACGCCCTTTATTTATACGCAGGCCATGATTCGCAGCGGCAACGGCGTCACCGGCGTCGTGATCCGCGGCCTGGATACCCAAACCGCGCCGAAAGTTCTCAATCTGGGAAAAATCCGGGAAGGCCAACTCGAATATCTCAATAAAATTCCAAACGGCGTATTGAAAGAGCTGTCCGCCGAAGACAAAGACCTGACCGGCATCATGATTGGCAAGGAAATGGCTAGGAATCTGGGGCTTTTTCTTTATGATGCCATCACCATCATTTCACCGACGGGCGGGATTGCCACACCGATGGGCATGGTGCCCCGAATGAAAAAATTTGTCGTGGTCGGAATTTTCGAATCGGGATTTTATGAATACGATTCCACACTGGCCTTTTTGTCTCTGAAAAGTTGCCAGGAATTCCTAGACATGGGCAATACAGTTTCAGGTGTGGATATCGTCGTTCATGATATCTATAAGGCGGATGTCATCGCCCGCAACATCCAGGGTAAGCTGGGCTTTCCTTTTTTTGCGCAAAACTGGATGCAGATGAATAAAAACCTGTTTTCAGCCCTGAAACTGGAGAAGCGAGTCATGTTTATCATTCTAAGCTTGATTGTACTGGTAGCCGCCTTCAACATCATCAGCGCGCTCATCATGATTGTTATGGAAAAGAACAAGGATATCGCCATTTTAAAGTCCATGGGGGCAACCGCTGCCACGATCATGAAGATTTTTATTTATCAGGGACTGATCGTCGGCGTGGTTGGAACATTTTTCGGATGTATCGCCGGTCTCACCATCGCACTGAATTTGCAGAAAATTTCTCTTTTGGTGGAGAAAGTTTTTAATTTTAAAATTCTGCCCGGCGATGTGTATTATTTAAGCGAACTTCCCTCGAAAGTGAATTATAGTGACGTGGTCATTATTGTCATAGGCACGCTCACGATTTGTTTCCTGTCCACCATTTATCCTGCGCTGAGAGCTTCCAAACTGGATCCGGCGGAAGCCTTGAGATACGAATAATATACCGGACGCAATTGCTGATATGATATTACTTACAAATTTATCGAAGACTTTTATAAAAGACGGCAACAAAATTGAAGTCTTGCGAAATTTAAATCTGGAGATTAAGAAAGGGGATTCCCTGGCTGTCGTTGGCGTTTCGGGAGCCGGCAAAAGTACGCTCATCCATATCTTGGGCACGCTGGATCATCCGACATCCGGCACACTTTCCATTGCCGGTAAAAATGTTTTTGAGTGGAGCGAAAAGAAAATCGCCGCGTTCCGCAATTCGACGATCGGTTTCGTCTTTCAATTAAATAATCTACTGCCGGAGTTCAGCGCGCTGGAAAACACCATGATGCCGGCCCTCATCAGCGGTATGCCGAAAAAACAGGCCAATGAAAAGGCGAGTCAATTACTCGCGGAAGTCGGGCTGGAACATCGATTGAAACATAAACCGGGCGAACTCTCCGGCGGAGAGCAGCAACGCGTGGCTATCGCCCGTGCTTTGGTGATGGAACCGGAAATTCTGCTGGCGGACGAACCGACAGGAAATCTTGACACGGAAACAGGAAAAAAGATAGAAGACGTCCTGGTTAATTTAAATATCATAAAAAAAATAACATTAATTGTTGTCACGCACAACAAACTGCTGGCCGACAGAATGTCCGGCAGAATCGGATTGCGCGACGGGAAGATTTTATGATTTCTCATAAAAACACATTCAAAATAATTTCAACCCTCTTTCTTTTTCTTCTTTGCTTTCTGGCAGAAGCCCAGGCCGAAAACCTCAAGAAAATAAGCATCCTGCCTTTTGACGTTCACGCGAGCGTTGAAGACGGCACGTTGCAAAAATCCGTTTACAGTCATCTGGAAAAAGAATTCCAGCGGGAAAAGAAAATTGAAGTTGTAGCGGCGGGTGGCTATGCCAAAAGCAATGTTTTGCTTAATAAACACCAAGCCGTCGCAGCCGGGAAGGCTCTGGGAGTGGACTATGTGGTCACAGGAAGCATCACACAGTTCGGCGAGGCGCTGAACATCGACGCGCAAATTATCGATATTTCCCGAGAGACGATTTTGCCGGGCGTGTCCATGCAGGGCAAGGGATCAGCGGGCTTGGAGGCGTTGGCGGGTGAACTGAAAACGGCAATACTGGACCGTATGGGACTTTTGGATAAAATTGCACGGATTGATATCGCGGGCAACCGCAAAATCGGAGCAGACGCCATCAAACAGCAACTTAAGAGCAAAGCCGGCAACCCTTTGAACGAAGAGGATATCACCGCTGATATTAAAGCCATTTTCAAGATGGGATTATTTGTGGATGTCAGCGCGCAAGTGACGACAGAACCGCAAGGCAAAGTCATTACTTTCACCATTGCCGAAAAAGGACTGATATCGGAAATCCGGTTGATCGGCAACAAGAAACTGGACAAAGACGACATTCTGGGCGCCATGACCGTCAAGACAAGGCAAAGCCTCAATCAGGAAAAAATTAAAGAAGACATTCAAAAAATCAAGGCGCTTTATGACACCAAAGGGTATTACAATGCGGAAATCAGCGACCGCCTGGAAAAAGACGGCCAAAAAGACATTGTCCTGATTCTGGACATTAAGGAGAATGACCGGGTCTATATCCGTTCCATCACGTTTGAGGGAAATGAATCTTTTTCCACAAAAGAGCTGGTCAAGATGATGACCTCGACAGAGCGCACCTTATTGGGCTTCATTACGGACACGGGCATCCTGCAAACCCAGCAGATCAAGCAGGATATTCAAAAATTAACCGCTTTTTATTTCAATAACGGTTTTGTCAACGCCCAGATCGGCGAACCGGCCATCACGCACGACGCCAAAGGCATTTATATCAAGATCATCGTCAAGGAAGGCAAGCGGTTCAAAATCGGTAACGTGGAAATTTCCGGAGATTACCTGGAAAAACCCAGAGTCGATCTATTCACGCTTTTAAAAACAAAATCGGGAAACTACTACGATCGGGAAGCGATCTTGAAAGACATGGAAGCGATCACGCTGGCCGCCAACGATGAAGGCTATGCGCATGCCGACGTGAATCCCAAAATCGCCTCTCGCGAAAAAGAACAACTGGTGGATGTGAACTTCCAGTTGACCAAAGGTAACCTTGTTCATATTGCCCGCATCGGCATTTCCGGCAATACGACCACGCGTGACAAAGTTATCCGGCGGCAGCTGTCCATCGTGGAAGGAGATTTGTATTCCTCAAGCAAGCTGAAAAACAGTTATGCCAGTTTAAATCAGTTGCGTTATTTTGAAGAAGTGGACTTTCAGACGGAAAAGGCGCCGGATAACAAAATGGATGTTAATATCCGCGTCAAAGAAAAAAACACGGGCATGTTCATGATCGGAGCGGGTTACAGCGCCGTTGATCAGGCCATGATCATGGCACAGGTCGTCCAGCAGAATTTCCTGGGGTACGGACAGACGTTAAGCCTGAAAGCTTCCCTGGGCTCCAAGACCAATAATTACGAACTGTCCTTTACCGAGCCCTGGCTTTTTGATTTGCCGCTGTGGTGCAAAGCGGACATCTGGAAATACAAAAAGGAATACGATTCCTATACGCTGGATACACGCGGCACTGGAGTAACCCTGGGCTATCCGCTTTGGTGGAAAATTGTCGGCTATGCCGGCTATAAGCTGAGCATAGACAATATTCAGGACGTCAATCAGTCAACCGCCTCTTACTATATCAAGGCCCAGGCAGGCGAAAGAATAACCAGCGCTCTAACCTTCACGCTCGCCTACGACACGACCAACGACAACATGTTTCCCAGTAAGGGAATCAAGACCAGCGTTTCCGTGCAACACGCGGGCACCCCTTTGGGCGGCAACACAAATTTCACAAAATATTCTGGCGCCATTGCCGGTTATTACCCGCTCTTCTGGGATATTGTTATCAGCGCGAAAGGCCGAATCGGTTATCTGCAGAACAATGATGACCGCGATGACAGACTTCCGATTTACGAAAGATATGTTCTGGGCGGCATCAACTCTTTGCGCGGTTTGCGCTACGTCGGCCCGACCAATCCGGGAACCAGTGACGTCATCGGCGGCACCACCATGTTATCCTTCACCGCGGAAGTTGTTTTCCCCCTGATTAAGGACGCGGGCATAAAGGGCGTTTTATTTTATGACGCAGGCAATACCTGGAACGGCGGTTACTATGTCGATGACTTAAGAATGACTTGTGGCACGGGCATTCGCTGGCAGTCACCCATCGGGCCTTTGCGGCTGGAATACGGATATGTACTGGATCGCAAGGGATTGAATGACGACTCGATGGGCCGCTTTGAATTCACCATCGGTATGTTCATGTAATAGAACCAATGAAGACTGTCTTCATTACTTGATAATTGACTAACCAACAGAGAGGAGATTTTAAAATGAAAAAAAATATTTGTCTGATTGCAGGATTGGTCCTGCTCATTATTGTCTGGAGCAACACATCCTTTGCCGCAGATCGGATCGGTTTTATCAACATTCAGGAGATTATTCAAAACTCCAGCGCCGGCAAAAAAGCAGCCGAAGAATTTAAAAAACTCGTGGATAAAAAGCAAGTAAACATCAAAGACATGGAAAACGAAGTCAAAAAGATGAAAGACGAACTTGACAAACAAGGCGCCATTCTGACAGCCAGCGCCCGCAGCGACAAAGAAGCCGCCTATCAGAGAAAATTGCGCGATTACCAAATCCTCGTCGATGACACCAACAAGGAGCTCCAGAAACGTGATCAGGACTATTCACAGAAAATAATTCCCGATATACTGAAAGTCGTCCGTGCCATTGCTGAAAAGGAAAAATATACTCTGATTCTGGATATCAGCACCATGCCGATGCCCTATCATGACAAGGCCAACGATATCAGCAAGAAAGTCATTGAAGACTTCAACAAAGCTCAAAATACAAAAAAATAACAGTCGTTGAACGAAATGAAAAAAAGTATTCAGGAAATAGCCGTCATGATCGGCGGCGCCGTCCTCGGCGACGATAAGAGGGTGATCAGGAATATCCGGTCGATTGACGAAGCAGGCATTGATGATCTGACCTTTATCGCCAATCCGAAATATTATAAAATGCTGGAAACGACGCACGCGGCGGCCATCCTCGTACCGCCCGGAACCGTCCAACCGGATAAAAATCTGATTGTCGTAGCCGACCCCTACGCGGCCTTTGGGAAACTCCTGGCGGTGTTTTATCCGGTCGATCATGGCCCAATCGGCGTCCATCCTGCTGCTTATATCGAAGAAGGCGCCTCAATCTCACAGGAAGCAACCATCTTGCCACGGGCTTTCGTAAGCGCGGGCGCCCGCATCGAAAAAGGCGCTGTGATATACCCCGGCGTGTTTATCGGCCGCAACACGTCCGTCGGTGAAAATTCGATCCTTTACGCCAATGTCAGCGTTTATCAAAACTGCATCATCGGCCGCCGCGTGATCCTTCATTCCGGCGTCGTCATCGGCGCGGACGGTTTCGGCTTTGCCGCGCCAGGCGCTCTCAACGCCAAAATTCCACAGGTCGGCATCGTTCAAATTGACGATGACGTGGAGCTTGGCGCCAACACCACCGTTGACCGGGCCACCCTGGGTAAAACCTGGATTCAACGGAACGTAAAGGTTGATAATCTTGTTCAGATTGCACACAATGTCGTTATCGGAGAAAATTCGGCCATTGCCGCCCAGACTGGTATTTCGGGGTCCACCAAAATAGGGCGCAGCGTCATCATCGGTGGACAAGTCGGCATTGTCGGGCATATTTCCATCGGAGATCATGCCATGATCGGCGCCTCCTCGGGCATTCACAAGGATATCCCCGCAGGCCAGGTTGGCGGCGGAAGGCCGTTTCTTCCCTACAAAGAATGGCTGAAAGTAGAATCCAGCAAGGTCAAACTTCCGGAAATGCGCGCAAAATTAACACAACTGATCAAACAAGTGGAACAACTTGAAGCAAAAATAAATAAACCAGGTGAAGATTAAAATGAAAATTCATCCTACAGCAATTATCGCAGCGGACGCCCAGTTGGAAGACGGTGTGGAAATCGGCCCTTACTGCATTATCGGCAGCGACGTTAAGATCGGTAAAAACACCGTGATCGGTCCGCACGCCGTCATCGAGGAGTACACACATATCGGCGAGAGTTGTCGTATCTTTCAATTTTGCTCCATTGGGGCTCCTCCCCAGGATCTTAAATTCGGTGGGGAAAAAACCGCCGTAATAATTGGAAACTTTAATACAATCCGGGAATATGTCAGCATCCATCGTGGCACAAGCGCCAATACCGGCTTGACAATCATGGGTGATTATAATCTGCTGATGGCCTATGTCCACATTGCTCATAATTGCAAATTAGGCGATAACATTATCATAGGCAATTCGACGGGACTGGCCGGACATGTTCATGTTGAAGATTATGCGATTATCAGCCCGCTGAGCGGCGTCCATCAATTCTGTCGTATTGGCGCACACTGCATAGTTGGCGGCGCATCCGCCGTGGTCAAAGACATTCCGCCTTATACAATGGCCAACGGTAATCGAGCCACGCTATTCGGCCTGAATATGATCGGTCTTCAAAGACGTAATTTTTCAGAAAGCGCCATTGCCGGCCTGAAACAAGCCTATCGCATTATTTTCCGCTCCGATCTTCTGCTGGAAGAAGCGTTGGAAAAGGCCCGGACAGAAGTAGCAGACTGCCCCGAAGTTCGGCACTTTATCAACTTTATTCAAGAATCAAAAAGAAGTATTTGCCGCTAGAGAGAAAAAAATGACAACAGAAAAAAATATTCGAGTGGGCGTGGTCGGCATTGGTCATCTCGGCAGTTATCATTTGCAGAAATACGCCAAAATAGACTCCTGCAAAATCATGGCCGTGTCTGATACGCAGCTTGAGTCGGCGCAGAAGGCCGCAGGTCTTTATGCCTGCTCGGCTTTTACGGACCATCGGGACATGATCGGCCTCGTTGACGCCGTGAGTATTGCCGTCCCGACGGGTTTTCATTACGCTGTCGCCAGAGATTTTCTGGCCGCGGGCGTGGATGTGCTGATTGAAAAACCCATATGTGCGACGCTCGAAGAAGCTGATGAACTCCTAAGACTTACCGAAAAAAACAAACTGATCCTGCAAGTGGGATTTGTGGAACGATTTAATCCGGCCATCATGGCGATTGACTCCGTGATTACGCGGCCGCTTTTCATTGAAGTGCATCGCCTGCATCCCTTCTTTGAACGCGGCACCGACGTGGATGTGATTCTGGATTTAATGATTCACGATCTGGACTTAATCCTGAAATTCGTCAACGCCCCGATCGCCAGCGTGGAAGCGGTGGGGGTTCCCATTCTTTCGGACAAAATCGATATCTCCAATGTCCGTCTATCGTTTACCACCGGCTGCATCGCCAACATCACCGCCAGCCGCATCAGCGCCAAGACCATGCAGAAAATCCGGTTTTTCGGCCCGGAAGGCTATCACTCCGTGGACTGTCAAAAAAGGGAAGTCCTGTCACTCAGTAAAATCGTCAACGGCGACGGCAAGCAGCAAATCGTTCAAAACCATATTGAGGTGGGCAGCCACGATCCCCTGGAGGAAGAAGTCCGCTCATTCGTCAGCGCCGTCCTGACCCGTTCCAAGCCGGTGGTATCCGGCGAGGACGGCCGAAGGTCTCTGGCGCTGGCCGTAGAAATTCTTCAAAAAATGAAAACACATGAGGACATTGAATTATGATACCGATGGTTGATTTAAAAAGACAATACGCCCGGCTGAAAAAAGAAATCGACCAAGCTGTTGGGCAGGCGCTGGAACAGACTCAATTCATTCTCGGACCGAACGTCTCTGCACTGGAGGCGGAAATCGCCGCCTACCACGGTCTGCCTTATGCCGTAGCATGCGCCAACGGCACGGACGCTCTGCTTCTGGCTCTGCGCGCCTGCGGGATCGGCCCAGGCGATGAAGTCATCACCACGCCCTTCACCTTCATCGCCACCGCGGAAGTGGTCGCGCTCGTGGGTGCCAAACCGGTCTTTGTCGATATTTGCCAAGACACCTTTAACATTGATCCCGGCAAGATCGCCGCTAAAATTACATCCCGCACCAAGGCCGTCATTCCCGTCCATTTATTCGGCCATCCCGCCGATATGGACCCGATTATAGACATCGCGCGGAAACATCATCTGAAAGTCATTGAAGACTGCGCACAGGCTTTTGGCGCAACGTATCAGGGACAAACCGTCGGCACCATGGGCGACGTCGGCTGTTTCAGTTTTTTTCCCAGCAAAAATCTCGGTTGTTACGGCGACGGCGGTATCGTGATCACGCACGACGAGGCAATCGCCTCAAAAATTAAAATGCTTCGAAACCACGGCAGCGCGGTGCGGTATTACCATTCCGAAGTCGGTTACAACAGCCGGCTCGATGAAATCCAGGCCGCCATTCTTCGCGTCAAGCTGCCTCAAGTCGATGCGGCCAATGACGCCCGCCGCGAAAATGCCGCCGCCTATTGCCAGACTATGGTCGGAAAAGATATCGTCCTGCCTTCGGAACGTCCCGGCTGCAAACATGTTTATCATCAATTTACCATCCGCTCCAAAAAACGCCAGGCGATTGCCGACGCGCTTCAAGGCGCGGGGAGCGCCTCCGCCGTTTACTACCCGGTCCCCCTGCATCAGCAGGACGTCTTTCTCAAAATGTATGACCTGAAAGAAAGCCTGAGCGTCAGTGAAACCTGCGCCCATGAAGTTCTTTCACTGCCGATGTTTCCGGAAATGACCCCGGAAGAAATCAGGCTGATAACCGATGCGATCAATAATGTCCGTTGAAAAAAACAGCATAAAGGTAAACGTGGACGCAGCAAGCGGGCACCCTCCGAAGGTGATGATCGTTGCCGGAGAAGCCTCCGGTGATCTCCATGGCTCCTTTCTGGTCCGGGAAATGCTCGCCATTAATCCATCTTTACACTTCTACGGCATTGGCGGCAACAAAATGAAAGAAGCGGGTGTGAAGTTTTTGGCTTTCGCAGCGGATATTGCCGTGGTCGGCATTACAGAAGCATTTTCAAAAATCGGCACATTTATTAAAATCAACGCCAAAATAAGAAAATCTATGGACCAGTTAAAGCCGAATCTGGTTATTCTCATTGATTTTCCCGACTTCAACCTGAATATCGTGGCCCGGGCCGCTAAAAAAAGAGGCGTTAAAATATTTTATTATATAAGCCCGCAGGTCTGGGCCTGGCGTGAAGGGCGCGTCGGGCAGATCAAAAGGCTGGTCGACAGGATGGCCGTTATTCTGCCGTTTGAAGTGGATTTTTACGCCAAACACGGATTTGCCGTCGACTACGTCGGCCATCCCCTGCGCGATACGGTAAAAACAGAGTTCACGCAATCCCAGGCCAGACTTCAGTTCGGTCTTTCCGAAAAACAAACAACCGTCGGGCTCCTGCCGGGCAGTCGGACAGCGGAAATTACCCGGCTGTTGCCGGAGATGATGAAGGCAGCTCAAATCATTTCCAAAAAAATACCGGACGCGCAATATATCCTCCCCCTGGCGGACACGCTCCCGGAAAAAACCGTCACTGCGATTATTGCCGCATCCGGCCTCAGCGTCAAAATTGTTTCGGGGCGCACGTATGATGTTCTGGCCTGCTGCGATCTGGCGATTGTGACCTCCGGGACGGCAACGCTGGAAACCGGCCTGATGGGCGTACCCATGATTATCATCTACAAGCTGTCGCTTTTTTCGGAACTCATCGGCAGACTGATCATCAAGCCCCAGCTCATCGGCCTGGTCAATATCATTGCCGGTAAAGCCGTCGCCCCGGAATTGCTTCAGCGGGACGCCAACGGCCCGCGGATCGCGGCCGAGACGCTGGCTATTTTATTGAACCCTGAAAAAAAGCAGGAAATTATCACCGAGCTTCAGAGCATCCGCGCCAAATTGGGTGAACCCGGCGCCGCCAGAAGAGCTGCGCAAATTGCCTGCGATATGATATAGGATCAACTATGGAAACTTTCAAAAGATTGTTATTCATGGCCAAGCAATATTATGTACGCTTTATCTTTGCCGCGCTTTGCATGATCATTGCCGGAGGTTTGCAATCCGCTCTGCCGCTGATTTCTAAGCCGGCTATTGACGAAATATTTGTCAGTAAAAATATTGGGGCCTTAAAATGGATCCCCTTTGCCATTGTCGGCATTTTTCTGTTTAAAGGATTGTGCAACTATGGACAGTCTATTTTAATGAGTTCTATCGGCTTGCGCATCGTTACCGATTTGCGCAATAAACTTTACGAAAAAATTCAGAACCAATCTTTATCTTTTTTTGCCGAACATCCCACTGGATTGCTGATGTCACGGATCACCAATGATGTTCAATCCGTTCAGACCGCGTCATCGGAGGCTATAACAGCATTAATCAAAGACAGCTTTATGCTATTATCATTGGTGGGGGTTATTTTCTACACGGACTGGAAACTGGCACTGATTGCCATGATTGTTTTCCCCCTGGCCATCTATCCCATTTCCCTGTTTGGCAGAAAAATGCGCAAGGTGACAACGTCCACGCAAATCACAATGGGAACCCTGAGCTCCCTTTTGCAGGAAACCATTTCCGGAACACGCATCGTCAAAGCCTTTTGCATGGAAAAATATGAAAATGCAAGATTCGCCGCGGAAAATGAAAGGCTGTTTAAATATAACATGAAAGCCGTTTCCGTAAACGCCATTTCCAGCCCCCTCATGGATTTTCTGGGCGGATTGGGGATTGCCGCCGTCATTTTTTATGGCGGCTTCAACGTCGTGCAAGGCCATTCCACGCCCGGCACTTTTTTCTCTTTTATTGCCGCGCTGCTGATGCTCTACGAGCCGGTTAAACGACTGACCAATATCAATAACACCATCAATCAGGGCATTGCCGGTGCCGACCGTATTTTTGATATCATCGACCGCATACCGGATATTGAAGATAAACCGAATGCCATTGTGCTGCCCTCTGTTACCCAAGGCGTCGAGATTAAAAATGCGACGTTTTGCTATGAAACAACGCCGGTGCTGAAGAATATTAATCTCTCGATCAGGGCTGGTGAAGTTGTCGCATTTGTTGGTATGAGCGGCGGCGGCAAAACATCGCTGGTGAATCTGATTCCCCGTTTTTACGACGTCTCCACCGGACGCGTCCTGATCGATGGTTATGATATCCGCGACGTCACACTGCAATCGTTGCGCGGCCAGATCGCCATCGTCACGCAGCAGACCATTCTTTTTAATGATACCGTTAAAAACAACATCGCTTACGGCGATATACAAAGAACGGAAGAAGATATCTTCAACGCCGCCCGCGCGGCCAACGCCCATGACTTCATCAGCCGGCTGCCCAAGGGATACGAATCCAATATCGGAGAACTGGGCACCAAGCTGTCCGGCGGTGAAAAGCAACGCATCTCCATTGCGCGGGCATTGCTCAAAGACGCGCCTATTCTGATTCTGGACGAAGCAACGTCGTCGCTGGATACGGAAGCCGAAATTGAAGTACAGGACGCGCTCGACAATCTGATGAAAGGGCGCACCACGCTGGTCATCGCGCATCGGCTTTCCACCATCCGCAATGCCGACCGGATCATTGCCCTGGTCAACGGGGAGATCGTGGAAGAAGGCAATCACGAAGCCCTGATGGCTAAAAAAGGCGAATATTACCGCTTGTATAATTTGCAATTCAAAGATGAAGGAAACAGCAATGATCGATTGGCAAAGGATCTGGAATGATAACGATTCGGTGCGACGCATCAGTCCGACAAGAGTAATCCTATTGCTCTTTTCGCTGCTCTATCGGCTGATCATTCATTGGCGAAACCGACTCTACGATCGACAGATTCTGAAGCCTGTCAAACTTTCCTGCCCGGTCATCAGCGTCGGCAACATTACCGTCGGCGGTACGGGGAAAACGCCCTGTGTCATCATGCTTGCAAAAATACTTCAGCGACACGGTTTGAAGCCGGCGATTATCAGTCGCGGTTATGGCGCCAAAAGCGCCCAACCCGTTAACATCGTTTCCGATGGAAAAAGCATTCTGCTTAGAGCGGATATCGCCGGTGACGAGCCGCTGCTTATCGCCCGGTCGCTGCCGGATATTCCGGTCGTCACAGGAGCCAGACGCCGCCTGACCGGACCGGCGGCCATCGACCGATTCGGAGCGGATGTACTGATCTGTGATGACGCTTTCCAGCACCGTCAAATCTTTCGGGATATCGATATTGTTTTGCTCGACGCCGAAAAACCTCTGGGCAACGGTCATCTTCTGCCGGCAGGCGAGCTTCGCGAACCAATTGGCGGCCTCGACCGCGCCAGTTGTTTTATTCTGACCCGCGCAGGCGAGACTGAGCGCTTGAATCAGGACGTCACCCGGATCGCAAACGCGTCGCATGTCCCCGTGTTTTTAGCCATTCATCGGTTCAAGGAGATGATCAGACCGGAGGAGAGTCTTCCCGTGCCGCCTGGTGATCTTCGTGGTAAAAAAGTTTGCGCTTTTTGCGGCATCGCCCGACCTGCGTCCTTTAAGAAAACGCTACTGGAAGCGGATGCAAAAATTCTATCTTTTGATCCTTACCCCGATCATCATATTTTCAGGGATTACGATCTTGAAGAATTAAAGGACAAATTTACCAACCTGCACGCCGATTATCTAGTCACAACGGAAAAGGATGCCATGCGACTAACCGGTTATCCCGAATTCTTAAAAATGGTTTGTATTCTGCGCATGGAAATGGAAATAAAACCATCCCTGTCGTCATTCGAAAATTTTATCGTAGAGCGGTTGACCGCTGCTGCGAAGAGTAGTGAACATCTATAGTGGATGGCGGGCAGGACTATGGCTATGGGTGATAGGCGTGAATTACTTTTTTACTTAACACTTAAAACTATTTTTTATTTATGAACATGAAAATGAACATGAAAATTGCCAAAGCCATGGATCGCGCCGTACCTCTGTGCGTCAAACGATTGATCGCTATTGGTTTATCCGGTTTGCTTTATCACCTCTCGCTCAAGCACAAACTGATCGCCGTTCATAATCTGACGCGTGCGTTTCCCGAAAAATCTTTGCCGGATATTTTAAAAATCGCCAAATCCTCCTACACCAGTTTTGCCTTGATGCTGGCGGAGTTTACTGATATTTATTATCTCAACAAGAACAATCTGCATCGCCGGGTATCCGTCAGAGGTCTGGAATATTACGATGAAGCCTGCCGCGCGGGCAAGGGCGTATTGCTTTTTTCCGCTCATTTCGGCAACTGGGAAATCGGCAACGCCGCGCTGGCGATTTTGTCTAGACCGCCGATGTTTATGGCCCGCATTATGGACAGCCCTTTTCTGGAAAATGTAATCAGTTATGTACGTGCTGCTCACGGTATTGCCATCATCCACAAGGAAAAAGCCATGCGGCTGACGCTGCGGCTGTTAAGAAAGGGTGAAGCCATTCAATTATTGATCGATCAGAACGTCTCCGTTCAAGACGGCATCTTTGTCGATTTTTTCGGACGCCCGGCTTGCACCACCTCCGGGGTCGCGCTCATGGCTTTGCATACGGGGGCGGCGGTGCTGCCGATTTTTACCACACGCATGCCGGACGGAAGATATATAACCGAAATCGGTCCGCAAGTAGAAACCATCATGACCGGCAACCGCGATCAGGACGTGCTTACGAACACACAAAACTACAACAGCATTATTGAAAATCATATCCGTAACTATCCCGGACAGTGGCTCTGGCTGCATCAGCGCTGGAAGACCAAACGCTGCCAGGCCATGAGGAATTCGTGAAACGTATCTCGCATTTCGGGGTTCACGGGATACGAGATACTGGATGCGAAATACGAGGAAAAAGCCTTGATACTGGAAGCAAAAAACAAACTGCCTCAAACAGGCCTCAATAAAATATTGATTCGCGGCACCAACTGGGTCGGTGACGCCGTGATGACGCTGCCTGCCGTTGCCTCTGTGCGAGCGGCCTATCCGCGCGCACATCTGGCCATTTTGGCCAAGCCGCCCATTGACGATATTTATAAAATGTTTTCAGCCGCGGATGAAATCATCCCTTATGAAAATAAATACGATAATCCCGTGGGTATCTTTCAATTGGCCTGGCGGCTGCGCCTTAAAAAATTCGACGCGGCCATTCTTCTGCAAAACGCCGTAGAAGCAGCCATCATGACATTGGCGGCAGGTATTCCCCTGCGCGCCGGATTTAACACCGACGGCCGCGGTGCTCTGCTTACGCATGATATCCGTCGCACCGGCGATATCCTGAAAGGTCATCAGATCGATTATTATCTGGAAATGGTCAAAGCCCTGGGCTGCGCGGATATTGACCGCGCCATGCATCTGGAAACGCATATATCACCCGCGACCGCCAGGGACATCATCAGGCAATACGTATCCGGAAACGGCGAGCCGGTGATCGGCATTGCGCCCGGCGCCACCTACGGCCCGGCCAAGCGCTGGATGCCGGAAAGATTCGCGGCGGTGGCCGATCGTTTAAGCGCCGATCTGGATGCGCGGGTTGTGCTTTTCGGCGGAAAGAGTGACTGGGAAACAGCCGAACAGGTGCGAAAAAACGCGCGAACGGACATGATCAATATCGCCGGAAAAACAACCTTACAGGAAGCGGTTTATTGCATTTCCCAATGCCGGTTATTTATCAGCAATGATTCGGGCCTCATGCATGTGGCTGGCGCTCTGAACATTCCCACGGTCGCCATTTTCGGCTCGACCAATCCCGTCACCACATCGCCCGCGGGAGAGAAAACCATTCTGGTGCGCAAACCCGTATTGTGCAGCCCCTGTCTGAAAAAGACCTGCCCGACGGATTTCCGCTGCATGACTCTGATCACGGTTGACGATGTCGTCGCGGCGGCCAATACATTATTATTAAAGAAAAGTTGACTCGCCATGAAAAAAAACACAGCCATATTTCTGGACCGCGACGGAACCATTAACGACGAAGTCGGCTATCTCGACCATGAGAACAAACTGCAGATCATTCCGGCCGCTTTCGAAGCCATTCGCCTGATTAACGAAAGCGGCATGAAAGCCGTGGTCATCACCAATCAGGCCGGTGTCGCCAGAGGATTCTTCACGGAAGAATATGTCCGTAAAATAAACGGACATATTCAGAGTGCGCTTCTGGAGCAGGGCGCTCTGATCGATCGGTTTTATTTCTGTCCGCATCACCCGACAGAAGGAAATGATCCTTATCGCAGAATTTGCAGCTGCCGAAAACCAGAACCGGGAATGCTCCAACAGGCTGCGACGGATCTGGACATTGACCTTACCCGATCCTATCTCATCGGAGACCGTTTCCAGGACATTGAGACGGCTCACCGGGCCGGCGCCAGGGGCATCCTGGTCATGACGGGATATGGGCAGGATTTGATGCAGGAGGTCGGGCCGGACCGGGCCAATAAATTGAATCAACCCGATTATGTCGCCAGAGATATTCTGGAGGCGGTTCACTGGATATTGAAGGATCGAACGTGAATATTCTGATTGTCAAACTAAGCGCTATCGGTGACTTGATTCACACCTTGCCTTCGCTTGCGGCAATGCGCCGTTTGTATCCCGATGCGCATATCACCTGGGTGGTGGAAGAAGCGGCGGCGGATCTCGTTCTGCATCATCCGTATCTGGATCAGGTTTTGATTTTCCGGCGCAAAAGCTGGATAAAAGAAATTAAAGCGGGTCAGTTTCATGAGGCATGGCGCGACGCGCTCTCTTTTTTGGCCGCACTGAAGAGTCGTCGGTATGATCTCGTCGTCGATTTTCACGGTCTGTTCAAAAGTTCGATAATCGTTTTTTTGAGCCAGGGCAAAAGAAAACTGGGCTATGATTCCTGGCAGGAACTGAGCGGCTTGTTTCTCAATGAAAAAATCCCGGAAAACATGGACAAGCACGCGGTGGACCGCTACCTGGATTTCCCACGCCATCTGGGCGCGGTAGTCAAACAGGCCGAATTTATTTTGCCCATCAATCCGGAAGCGGAAGACAAGGCTAAGGCGCTGCTGGCATCTCATTGTCTGGAGAAAAAACAATACATTGCGGTCAGTCCTGTTGCCCTGTGGGATACCAAATTGTGGGACAACCGGAAATTCGCCAAGCTTGCGGATGCCATCTCACAGCGGTTGAAAATTCCCGTTGTTTTCACCGGCCGGGACAAAGAATCTCTTGACAAAATCACATCGCTCATGATCACAAGGCGGATCAATGTGGGTGGACAAACGACGCTTCCGGAATTGGCCTGCATCTATAAAGATGCATTGACTGTTATTACGACCGATTCCGGTCCCATGCATCTGGCGGCGGCCGTCGGCGTTCCTGTAATCGCTCTTTTCGGGCCAACCGATCCGGCCAGAACCGGTCCTTATGGAACAGGCCACACGATTATTCGAGCAGGCCTTTCGTGCAGTCCGTGCCTGTTAAAAAAATGTCCAACTAAAAAATGCATGGAAGAAATAATGCCCGGCATGGTCTTTGAAGCAGTAGAAAAATTGGTAGGAAAAGCTCGTAGCTCACAGTGAATCGATGTTTAAGGTTTTAGGTGTTATATTTTAGGTGTCAGGTAGCATTATCGTCATTCCGGGCAAGCAAAGCACGACCCGGCTGTGTGCCCTTTAGGGTAAATTCAGGAATGTAAAATGATGAATCAAGCAAAGAGCCGGCAGCCGCAAGCGGCAGAAAACAGATGTTACTTAAAACGTAAAAAGTTGAGCTATTCTTCCATGCACCATCCACTATCAGCTATCAGCTATCACCTATCCAACATCCCCCTTGCTCTGCTCCTCGCCGTGCTGCTCTTCATCCTGCATTTTCCGCTGCCGGCCAACGCGGCCTCATCGACAAACGTTTCCCTGGATCGTGATCTTTACCGCGACATGGAATTCTGGGCGGCTGAAGGCCTTGTCGGAAGCCAGTTGTATTCCATCAAACCCTTTGCCGGAAGTGAAGTCGGCAGGCAACTTATTGAGGCGCTGGATAAATGTTATGCTCAGAAAACGCCGTCCGCAACGTGCAGGGATATTCAAACGCGATACAGAAAACTTTTTAATGCGGAAATCACCGAGGCGCGATCCCCCGAAAACATCAGCAACCTCTTTATAAAACCCGTGGAATCCTTTTCCGTTTCCTACAGCTATCTGAAAGGCCCTTTTTCCACTTTTAACAATGAGGGCATTCAATACGGCGAAGGCCACAACGCTCTGATCCAATTTCAATCGCAAGCCAGAGTCGGGCAGGTATTTTCTTTTTTTGTGCAGCCCGCCTTCATCTATAATCAGCATTTCGGCACTGACGAAGACGGCAGCCGGACCGACGTGCGCCTGCATAAGGGTTATGCAAAGCTGACGATCTTCAACGTTGAATTGCAGGCGGGCAGGGACTCTCTGTGGTGGGGACCGGGTTATCACGGCGCGCTGCTCATGTCCAACAACGCCCATCCCTTTGACATGATAAAATTATCCAATCCGGAACCGATCCTTCTGCCGTGGCTTTTTTCTTACCTGGGACCGGTGCAATTCAACTTGATTTTTTCACAGCTGAACGACGAAAGAAAAGGCCAGGAGCTGGCCAATCCTTTTCTATATGGCATGCGGCTGGGTCTTAAACCGCATCCATATCTGGAACTGGGGGCATCCCATCTGGTTCTGTTTGGCGGCCCGGGACGGCGCAACCTGAGTCTCAGCGAGATCAACCAGATTCTCTTCGGCAATACCGATAGAGATCGCCAGAAAACAGAAAGCAACCAGGAATTTGCTGTTGATATGGCCCTGACTCTACCCAGACTTAAAAAATACATTTTTGTGGCTGACGGTATCAAGCTTTACGGTGAAATCGGCGCGGAGGATAACGGGTATCCCCCGACCAGCCGGGCATGGCTGGCAGGCCTGGCCATCTTTAAACCATTTGGGCTGGATAAAGCCGCCCTTCGCGGGGAGTATGCGACTACGGTTTTAGGGCCCTACAACGGACCGGACTCCTGGTATCGGCATGGAGCATATCCTATGCGTTATGAGGGTCGTATCTTCGGGCATCACATGGGAACCGAGGCCGAAGATTATTTCGTCGAATGGTCACAAAGTTTTGACAAGTTTTGCTACAAACTGAGCTTTGACCAGGAAAGAAACGGCTTTAAAACAAAACTTTATACGCAGTCTAAAAATCAGTATCTGGGAGAATTAGGTTACCGGGTCAATGATAACGTAAACATCTCGCTGCGTTACGCTTATGAAGAGATCAACAACCTCGGCAATGTCCGAGATGAGCGCCAGACGAATCACTTTCTAGGTCTGGAGACCGCCATTTATTTTTAGTCCATTCCATTTCCAGGACAGGTTTGGATTAGATCAGGCGGCTTATCCTTTATACTTCCACCTTGATTCTCATTCTGCTCTGTATAGTTTGTTGGCCTCCATGTAACGGATAACGTTGTCCGGCACCAAGTATCTGATTGATTGGCCTTGGTGAATCCTTTTCCGAATACCTGAGGATGAAATATCCAAAAAGGTTGTTTTGCGGAAAAAAACAGAGCCGCCTTGCGGGTCTTTAAAAATTTCGTTTTGCTGATCATAAACAAAACGCGCGGCGATATCGGGTGGCAGGATATGAACCAGACCCTTATTTTCATAGCCCGGTCTGGTCATCACCGCAAAGTGGCAAAGCGATAAAAGCTTTGCCCATTTATACCAGGTGGTGATCGCGTCAAATGCATCCTGGCCGGTAATGAAATATAATTCTAAACTTTTATCATAGGTATCTAAAAAATATTGGACGGTATCCATCGAGTAGGATTGCCCCGGCCGCAGGTTTTCCACATCTGAAAAAGAAAATTGATCATTCCCTTCGATGGCCAAGCGTATCATTTGCAAACGATGTTGAAAGGGTGCAATCACGCACGCCGTCTTATGCGGCGGCAGGGCTGCGGGAATAAAGATCACGCGATCCAGATTTAGAAGCGCGATCAGTTCCTGGGCGGCACGCATGTGACCGAAATGAACCGGGTCAAATGTCCCGCCGAAAAGTCCCCATTTCATGCGCGGACCTGGCCGTCGCCGTAAATGATAAACTTGGACGTGGTAAGCTCTTCCAGTCCCATCGGCCCGAACGCATGCAGCTTGGTGGTCGAAATGCCGATTTCCGCGCCTAATCCCAGCTCAAAGCCGTCACTGAAGCGTGTGGAAGCGTTCACCAGCACCGTTGAAGAATTGACTTCATTCAAAAACCGCTGCGAGTTGGTATAATCTTTGGTAATAATGGATTCCGTATGCAGCGATCCGTATTTTTCAATATGCGCGATGGCTTCGTCGATAGATGGCACAACCCTCACGGCCAGAATCAAGTCCAGGTATTCCGCGTACCAGTCTTCTTCGGTTGCCGCGTCGATATTTTTCAGGATCTTTCTTGTTTTTTCGCAGCCTCTGAGCAGGACGCCTGCTTTTTGCAGCCTTTCTGCGGCCTTCGGCAAAAACGCGGGGGCAATGTCCGAATGCACCAGCAAGGTTTCCAGCGCGTTGCAGACACCGGGACGCTGCACTTTGGCATTGGCGCAGATATTTACGGCCATGTCCATGTCGGCTCCCGCATCCACAAAGATATGACAGACGCCTTTGTAATGTTTAATAACGGGAATCTTGGACTGGGCAACCACGGCGCGGATCAGTTCTTCGCCGCCGCGCGGAATAATCAAATCAATA
The DNA here is from genome assembly GCA_903904655.1 of uncultured delta proteobacterium. Taxonomy (GTDB): domain Bacteria; phylum Desulfobacterota; class Syntrophia; order Syntrophales; family Smithellaceae; genus UBA8904. The sequence goes on from CAIVDK010000049.1 coordinate 21,707, forward strand.
TGCTCGTCGAGTTGCAACATTGTCGAGACAGCCTCGCGATCGGTGAACGGAATGACCTGAATAGCCTTGTCCGGCAGAGGGCTTTCCCTCAAGACATTCTGTAAGACAGACGCAATAGCCAGGTTGGAGTGAATCGCTTCCGAACCGCCGCGTAAGATGACCGCGTTGCCCGATTTGAGACACAGGGCGGAAGCGTCGACAGTGACATTAGGGCGCGATTCATAGATAATGCCGATCACCCCCAGGGGAATACGCATGCGGCCGACTAAAAGACCGTTGGGACGGCGCCACATAGACGTCACCTTTCCTACCGGATCAGGCAGCGCCGCAACTTCACGCAGCCCCTGCGCCATAGCCTCAATGGTAGCATCTTTGACCGCCAGCCGGTCGATCATGGCTGCGGAAAGGCCCTTTTCTCGGGCGCCGGTCACATCCCGGCTATTTTCGGACAGGATAAAATCACGATGACCGATGAGCTCATCGGCCATGCGTAAAAGCGCGGCATTTTTTGCGTTGGCAGAGATATGGGAAAGAGGGCGTGATGCCCTAAGCGCGTCTTCGGCTATTTTTTTTACGGTGTCTTGGATATCCATTCTACTTCCCCTACTTGAGCATTTTAAAATAACTTGCAATTTCTGTAATTATTGATAAAAGCCGCATCAACTGTGAAGAATGGGAACCGTTCGAAAAAAAATAATCGTGTTGATGCTTATTCGTGCATCGGTTGAAGTTATATTTACAAGACAAAAGGACATGTGTCAAGGTCTTTGCCCGGATGAATTTTTATGAGCCGATTGCGCATCAAAGCCGGAAAAAAAGCTTACGAAATCATTAAAGACGGTGGATTTAATTTTGACGCCGTTTCCGCTTATTACGGAGCGGCGGTAGGGCCGCGCTGGCTTGTCTCCAGCGGGTTTGATCTGACGCTTCTGACGCAAAACCTTCTGGGACGATCCAGATCCGTACATCTCATTGGATCTTCAGCCGGTGCCTGGCGTTTTGCCGCATGGCTGCAACCGCAGGCCGCCGACTGTTACCGGAAATTCATCCACGCCTATATCACAGTCGGCTATACCCGAAAAGATACGCCGGTGACCATTCTGGAAAAATTCTCTCACATCATGAACACCTATATCGAAGATGACGCCCTGCCCTTTGCCCTGGCCAACAAGCGCTATCGTTTGTCCGTGATCACGGCCCGCGCGCGAGGCCTGGTCGCTTCCGAAAAATACTTATTGCAGAAAAGCGCTCTGGCCGCCTGTTACGTGCTCAATTTCTTTAGCCGGAACAATCTGTACCATTTCGCCGACAGGGTTGTTTTCTACAACGGCTCCAAACCGCCCCCTTTTTGTTTTCACCCGCAATTCCAGGGCAAATATGTGCGGATAAATGAATCAAATTTCAAATATGCGGTGATGGCCTCCGGCGCGATCCCGCTTATCGTTGCCGGAGTGAAGAATATTTTCGGCGCGCCCCGCGGTGTTTATCGCGACGGCGGCTTGATCGATTACCACCTGTCGCATCAGTTTGCCGCAAAAGAAAATGAATTGGTCCTTTTTTTCCATCACCAGGAAAGGATTATTCCCGGCTGGCTGGATAAGAAAAATAAACGGCGCATACCGGATGATCAAACATTGAATAACGTTGTGATGGCTTTTCCGTCGCAGAGTTTCATCGATCGGCTGCCGTCGGGCAAAGTTCCGGATCGGGATGACTTTCTGACGTATATCGACAATGGCGCTGAAAGAATTGCAAACTGGAATAAAGCCGTGGAGCTTGCCGCGCCACTGGGCGAGGACTTTTTGGAACTGGTGGAAAGCGGAAAGATTCGGGAAGTGGTGGAAAAGTTTTAAGATTTAAGTATTAAGTGATTATAATTATTTATTTTTTCTTAAAACTTAACACTATTTATTATGATCATTCAAGAACTTCTGGATATTTACACCTCCTGCACCCTTTGTCCGCGCGCATGCCGGGTCGACCGGACAAAGGGCGAGTTGGGCTATTGCCGTCTTCCCGCTGGGATTTTTATGGACTGCTCACTGGCCCATCACGGAGAGGAACCACCTCTTTCGGGAACACGCGGCGCCGGGACAATTTTTCTTTCTTCATGCAACCTGAGATGCATCTATTGCCAGAACTATCAAATTTCCCACAGCGAGCAGGGACGGGAGCTGACCGTTTTGCAACTGGCCCACGTCATGCTCGATTTGCAAAAAAACGGCTGCCACAATATCGAACCGGTGACCCCGACGCCTCAGATGCCCCTTGTGATGGAGGCTCTGTGCATGGCGCGTGCTCAAGGCCTCACCATTCCCCTTGTTTACAATTGCAGCGGCTATGAAAATCCCGACATCATCCGTTTCCTGGACAGCATGGTGGATATTTATCTGCCGGATTTCAAATACGGACTTAATCAAGACGCCGAACTTTTCTCCGGCGCGCCGGACTATCCGCGCTTCGCCATAGAATCCATCCGAGAAATGGTCCGACAGGTCGGCTGCGACCTGAATGTGGAAGAAGGTGTCGCCACGCGAGGGATCATCATCCGTCATTTGGTTTTACCCGGAAGGCTGGAAAATTCCCGGGAAGCCCTGAGGATTTTGAAAAATGAAATATCAACAAGCGTCTCAATCAGCCTCATGTCGCAGTACACGCCCACCGAACAGATAAAATCCCACGCGCAACTGGGGCGCAGAATCACCAGCGCTGAATATTCCCAGATACTAGATTATGCCCTTGATCTGGGTTTTGAAAATCTATTTATCCAGGATGTCAACGACGACGACCTGACTCCGGATTTTGATCGTGCAAATCCATTTGGTTCGTAAAGGTGGCATGATGCAAAGTGACTTGCAAAAAATTTATGACCGTTTTGCCGATACATACGATAATAATCGGAACTTGTTTGACATGACGGCGGTCATCGCCGATTTCTCTAAAAGATTGCCTTGCAAGACAGGCCGTCTGCTCGACTTGGGCTGCGGCGCGGGAGAACCTTTTCCCGCTTATTTTATTGCGCAGGGCTGGCAGGTCACAGGCGTGGATTTTTCTTCCCGGATGCTGGATCTGGCCCATCGCTATCAACCGGACATGAAAACTACCTTCGCCGATATTTGCGAAGTGGATTTTCCCGAAAAACAGTTTGACGCCGTCACGGCCATTTATTGCCTTTTTCATATTGAATACCAAAGGCATGAGGATATTTTCCGGAAAATCTACCGTTGGCTGAAACCGGGCGGTCACTCCCTTTTCACCTATGCCACAAAAGAATATACGGGTGCTGATTTTTTTAGCGGCACTAAGGAATTTCTGGGAGAACAATTATTTTACAGTCACACAACGCCAGGCGATCTGGTTGCAAGCTTAATATCGATTGGTTTCACGATAGAATCCGCCCAATACCGCCAAATCGGCGGCGAAACATTTCTCTGGATGACGATCGCCAAACCCTAGTCATTAGGGCATTTTAAAAATGCTGACACCAGGTGGCGGCTGGAATTGGAATAATTTCGAGGAAAGCCCGGCGTTCATTTTGATGCCGGAAAACTTCAGCTGGGTGGAATTACCCATCACATCATCAAAACTGACCTGAAGAATATGAAAGCTGTTTTTCTCAATCGTCATTTGCAGATATTGATAGGAGGCGCCTTTTTCACGCGGATATAACTGCAGTAGATAGTTGCCGCTTTTATCCACGGCATGAGGGCTTGCATATTTGATAGTAAAGTCATCGCTTAGCTTTCCCAAACCGGACAGAAATTTGATTAAAGCCTCAGATTTAAAAATCTTATCAGACTCTTGAGTATATACCGACTTATCCTGCGGCAGATAAAGCCAGGCTTTTTGTGAATTGATAATAAGTTTTTTCGTCTTTGGCTTTTTATAATCCCAGAGCATCTGTTTAGGATTTTTAAAATAGACTATCCCCTCTTCTACATCCGTTTTGCGGATGGATTTTACCATGGTCTCCTGAACGAAAATCGCCTGAAAATCCTGTGTCTCCTCATAAATTTGCTGCAACCGGTTCACGGTCTCATCAATGGGAGGCGGTTCGGCAGCACAGGAAATATGAGACCAGAAAACCCCCAAAAGGATTGCAAAAAAAACCGTAACGATTTTTACTGATATAAATAACTCATTTTTATCGAGATTTGTTTTCATCATTTTTTATTTTCTAAAATATCAAAAATGGTCGAAAATGGCACATTTTTTTCAGTAGCGTTTATATCTTCATGTTGAGTGGCTCATAAATGGCAATGATTAAAGGGAATATCAATAACTATTTGATATTATTAATATATATTATTGCTCAAACCTTAAGCAATTTGGTCTAAAAGCCTAACCATTGCGGACTTACCTGACTTATGAACATGGTTACCAACAGGTCTTTCCACAACATTGTGGAATACAAATTCAAGTGCCTGTATCCAAGGGATAAAGACCTGAGATGGCCTCGATCTTCTTTACACGGCCCTTAAGCAAGCTGCATACGCCAGCCGAAAGGATCCTTTTTGCTTCCATACTGAATATGTAAAATTTCGTGAAACAATTTCTCGGCAAGCGATCCGGTCTTCCCGTTGTTTATGATATACTCCTTCTTGTGGAAATAAATCTGTCCCACTGGTGAAATAATAGCCGCTGTTCCAGAGGCAAAAGCTTCCTTGAGCGTTCCTTTTTCGATCGCGTCGATCACTTCAGTTATGGGCAGGGGTCTCTCCTTTACATTCACACCCAGATGAGACGCCAATTTAATAACGGAATCGCGCGTCACACCCGGCAGAATGGTTCCTCCGAGCGGCGGTGTGATCAGCTCATCGCCGATCACGAAAAAGATATTGCTGGTACCCACTTCTTCCACATACTTCTTTTCCCGTGCGTCCAGCCACAGCACTTGTGTATAACCCATATCGGTGGCAATACGGCTGGCATAAAGACTCGCGGCATAATTACCTGCCGCCTTGATTTGGCCAGTACCGCCTACCGCCGCCCGCACATATTCTTCGGACACATAAATCTTAGTTGGTGCAAAACCGTGGGCGTAATAGGCGCCCACCGGCCCTGCAATAATAAAGAAGAGGTATTCACTGGACGGATGCACGCCAAGGGCGGCTTCCGTGGCAATCATCGTCGGACGGATATAAAGGGATGACCCCGCCTCTCTGGGAATCCAATCGCGCTCGAGCAACACAAATTTTTTAAGGGCATCAAAAAACACCGTTTCGTCAATTTGAGCCATGCAAAGCCTTACGGCGGACGTATTCATTCTTCTGATGTTCTCCATCGGACGGAAAAGATAAATTTCATCTTTCTTCCCCCGGTAGGCCTTCAATCCTTCAAATATTTCCTGGCCGTAATGAAGACACATAGCGGTCGGATCAAGCTGCAAATAATGGTAAGGTTCGATGACGGGGTCATGCCAGCCGGTTCCTTCCTTATACTTCATTGTAAACATATGGTCGGTAAAGTGCTGGCCAAAACCTAATTTGGTTTCATCAGGCTTGGGCTTCATGTATTCCGGCAATGCTTCGACAATTTTAATTTCCATAGATTCCTCTTTAATTAAAATATCTTCCAATAACGAATGTCGGCTAAATTACTTTTTTTATATCACTAAACGATGCGTCGATCAAGGCTTCTATATTGAATCGCTTCGGCAATATGCGCGGGCTCGATTTTTTCTTTGCCTTCCAGATCGGTAATCGTGCGGGACACTTTCAGAATACGGTTCATGGCACGAGCGGAAAGACCCAGTTTTTCTATGGCCATTTCCATGAGCTGATGAGACTCCTCATCGATGGCACAAAAAGACCGGATTTGCTTTTCCGTCATACGGGCATTGGTAACGACACCCGAGTTGCCAAAGCGCTTTGTTTGCCTTTCACGCGCGGCATCAACCCGCTCTCTGACGGGTGCTGATGCTTCGCCTTCTTCTTTCCCCGTTAAGGCGCGGTATCTGACCGACGGCACCTCGATATGCAAATCGATGCGATCCAGCAGTGGGCCGGATATTTTCGCCTGATACTGGCGGATCTGCTGGGGTGAGCAGCGGCAGGCGCGAATTCGGTCCCCAAAATAGCCACAGGGACAGGGATTCATGGCGGCCACCAGCATAAACTTGGCCGGAAAGGCCGCGGTCACAGCCGAGCGGGTGATCGTAATCGTTCCTTCTTCCAGTGGCTGGCGCAACGCTTCCAGCGCATTTCTTTTGAATTCCGGCAGCTCGTCCAGAAAGAGCACGCCCAGATGAGCCAGGCTGATTTCTCCGGGATGCGGCATTTGGCCGCCTCCGACCAGGCCGACATCGGAAATGGTATGATGAGGCGAACGGAAAGGCCGCACGGCAATCAATGTTTCTCCTGAATTCAGCAGACCGGCCACGGAAAAAACCTTGGTTACTTCGATGGCCTCTTCAAAGGAAAGATCGGGCAGAATCGTAGGCAGCCGCTTGGCCAACATACTTTTACCGGAACCGGGCGGACCAATCATCAAAATATTATGGCCGCCGGCCGCCGCGACCTCCAACGCCCTGAGCGCCTGCTTCTGGCCTTTTATTTCAGAAAAGTCGATATCATAGTGACGATTTTTTTGAAAAATATTACCGGTATCCAGATAGAGCGGCAAAATGGTTTGTCTGGCTCCTAAAAACTCGACAACGTCGGGAAGCGTCTTGACGCCATAAACATGGATGCCTTCCACCATGGCCGCTTCCGCAGCGTTTTCTTCCGGCACAAATACTGATTGGATGCCCAGCTCCCTCGCTTTAAAAGCAGCGGGCAATACACCCCGAACACCTTTAATACTGCCGTCGAGCGACAACTCGCCGATAAAGAAGCAGCCCTGAAGGGCGGCTTCTTCGATCAACCCCTCCGCGGCCAGAATGCCTACCGCAATCGGCAGATCAAAGCCAGTTCCCTCTTTCCGAATATCGGCAGGCGCCAGATTAACGGTTACATGAGACCGCGGAAAACGGTAACCGGAATTCTTGATGGCGGCCTTGATCCTGTCGCGGCTTTCTTTCACAGAGGCGTCAGGCAGGCCGACCGTGGCAAACTGCGGCAAACCCTGGGAAACATCTACTTCCACCGACACAGGGTATGATTCCATACCGATAACACTCATGCCGAACACTTTTATGAACACTATATTTTCTCCGAGGAAGAATTTACGGTCAAAAATGATAGCTAATTGCCGTATATATATCAAGTTTTTAATTTACTTAAAAATATTCTTGACTTTCTTGACTCGTCAAAGGCGCTGTGCTAGGGTCTTTGTAAATTGTTTAGACTCACATAATTCAAGCATACTAAAGTCAGTAGCCGCCATGAAAAAGCTATCCCATGTTAATGATTCAGGCCAAGTACAAATGGTGGATGTAACGGACAAGGACAAGACCGTCCGAAAGGCAACGGCCCGCGGCAGAGTCATCATGAAAAACAGCACGCTTCAGCTTTTGGAAGAAGGCCGCGTGGCTAAAGGCAACGTGCTGACCACCGCCAAAATCGCAGGTATCATGGCGGCAAAAAAAACCGGCGAACTTATCCCCTTATGTCATCCGCTGGCACTAACGGGTATTGATATCGCCTTTGAAATCGACCGTCTAAACTCGCAGGTGATCATCGAAACGCAGGTCCGAACGGTTGGTGAAACCGGAGTGGAAATGGAAGCGCTGACGGCGGCCAGTATTGCCGCACTGACCATTTACGATATGTGTAAAGCCGTAGATAAAGAAATAATCATCAGTGATATTATGCTTCTGGAAAAAAGCGGCGGCAAAAGCGGCACCTTTACCAGAAAAGCATCAGAATAATGCGGAGATCATACTTGAATCAGGTTTTTAAAATTAAGAAAGCCTTCAGGATTCCCTTTATCAGCGCCGTAACGCTTTTATTTGTTCTTCTGGCGCTCAGTCTTTTCGATGGGCAAATCTGGGAACAAATTCTAATCGCGGCTATATGCGTTGTCACGCTGGTTATTGCCATAGAGACACGTGAAAGAGAGTTTACCGTTTTCGAAAACGGCTTGCGTATTAAAAAATTTTTCCGCACGAAAGATTTCACTTGGGCGGAAATCACGCACCTGGGTGTCGTCATCATGCGCAATAAGGCTTACTTTCTTCTGACTACAACCAAAGGGTTTTATGTGTTTTCCAATCTTCTGCAAAATCATACGCTCCTGATCCGACATCTGGCGGACAAGCTTGGTGAGGAAAAAGTGGAGGCGGAAGTTAAAAGCTATCTGGAGGATCCCGTCGAACGGACATCTCTGGTTGTTTTGACCTGGATTGCCCTGATTATTATCGTCGCGATTATCCTGACCAAATTGATAAAATTATAATTTCCGTTCGTCGTTTTAAGCAGCAAAAATATTGAAGTGAATGGTATATTTGAAAAGATGGATTCAAATGCAGGAGTTTCATGGCCATGAGAGCAAAAAATCAGAATAAAACGGCAGCAGGCATCGACGTCCAGGAAACATGTTTCACGGTCGTCGAAGAAATATTGGAAAAAAACTTGGCTGATCTGGCTACGGTCTTATCCGTTTCCGACAACGGTAAAAGTAAGCTTCACGAGGAAGTCATGGCCATGGTAGAAAAAGGTCTGTTCAAAATCGCCCTGCGTCGTTCCAGTTATGTCAAAAGCACAGCGGCGGCGTTTCTGGGTATCAACCGCAATACGTTTACCGATAAGATGGCCAAATTGGGCATCGACTGCGAAAAAATCAAATAAGGATCCCCGAAATATTTACATCCTGTATCGTTAAAAAAATCAGATCCGATTACCGGGAAAGAATCCATCCACTTCAGGAACGGTTATTGCAAGCCCCATCCTAAACAACCGGGAAAACACGGACGACATACAAAGTGTCCGCCTGGATGCATGGCGTTAGGAATGGTTCGTAAGCACCATGCAAAACCAAGCTGGAAAAGGGTTTTCATACATCAAACCTGCCCGTTCCCGATGACCAGACAGGTTGACACGGGTAGAACCGCAGTCTAACAAAATTGTTGAAAAAAATACCGCATGGTGTAGCTAAAACTTGCCAGGCCAAAGGACAAAGGGCAAAAGAAAATAATGATTTATACAAAAATGTTCAATGCTCTAAAGAAAATATTCTTTTTTATTACGCATTGCCAAATTTTTATCGGCGCTCATCCTGATGCTGTTGATAAACCCGCCATCATATTTTCCCCGCTTCTTCCCGGTCAACTGAATTGCGGTTTTGCCGGATTGATGACGTGCCGCCTGCAGAGAAATCCTTTGGGTATGACAGCCGATCTCTCGCTGATTGCCGTATGGAAAAAAGTTAAAAGAGCCGGTTTGCAGACTGTCTTCACCAGGGAAAATTCTGCAGGGAATTATTTAAACGGTATGGAAGCCATCCATGCCCTGGATATGGCCATAACCCAACTCAAACAGGAAGACGCGCAGGAATTTCTTTTTTTTCAGACAGACAGATCGGCTGATTTGTTTCACACCGCTCAAGACATGACAAAGTTTCTGATTGATGAAGAGAAGCAGTTGGAAGATCAGGACGCTGTTATCAGCTCTGTTGATCTGGAAATAATCAATAGCCGGCTTCTTTCGCTCAAGGACATCTGCTGGGTTCTGGAAAAAGATATTCTGGCCAATCTGCAAAAAATCATCTCGCTTTCCGGCGCAGAGAAATCTTCTGCGCTCAATCCTTCCGCCTTTCGGAAATACCGGAAACTCAATCTGCTGTTAAACGCGCTGGATCGTCTGGAAGTTCGGGGACGCGACTCGGCGGGTCTTCAGTTAACCTTTGTTCTGAAAAATGAACAAGTGTTGCAGGAGATCATCCGGCAGATCCGGAAAAACGGATGGGATGATGATTATCAGAGGCGGACGCAAAAAGGCGACCTTGTCAACCAATCCATTTTCATGTCAACCGGCCATAAAGACAATCCTGGCAGCGCCAGCGTTACCTTCACCTATAAAACCTTTTCCATCGTCGGCGAGTTGGGACGCAATGTAGTTGATTTGAGACATTCCATTCAAAAGGATCACATCCTGCAATGCTTTACCGTGGCAGATTCGGATTGTGAAACAGCCCTGACGCATACCCGCTGGGCTTCCGTCGGCTCCATCACCGAGGAAAATTGCCATCCGGTAAACAATTATACATCCATTCAGTCCAATACTGCCTATCCTCATTACTCCAACACCGATGCGCAAATCAATGGGGTTCTCAATGGGGATATCGATAATTATCCGGCGCTCCGGAAGGCTTTGGAGGAAAACGGCGACTTGATCGCCTCACAGGTTACCACCGACACCAAAATCATTCCGCTGCAAATCGAAAAGTATCTGAAGGCGGGACAGAATCTGACGGAGGCGTTCCGCCTTGCCGTTAATGATTTTGAAGGGTCGCAGGCCATCGCCATGACCTGTAACCTGGAACCGGGCAAAATGTTTCTGGCGCTCAAGGGCAGCGGCCAGTCCATTTATGTGGGCGTGAATGACGATCAGTATATGTTTTCTTCTGAACTTTACGGCTTGGTGGAAGTCATGCCACGTTTCATCAAGATGAACGGTGAAGAAGCGGGCAACGGCAAAGCCGGCGGACAGATTTTCATCCTGGACCAGAATCGCGGCGGTGGCATAAAAGGGATCACTGCCTGCTTCTATGACGGCGTTGCCATTCCTCTCGCGGACGACGATTTACAAACCGCGGAAATCACCACACGGGATATCGACCGCAGCGATTACCCGCACTTTTTCCTCAAGGAAATTTCCGAATCCGCCCTGTCCATTAAAAGAACCCTGCGTGGCAAATACCGAATCGTCGTATCCGGTCAATCCTTCCCTCAGGTCACGTTTAATTTGGGTCCGGATATCGTTCCTTCCGCTGTGCGCAATGGACTTCAAAACGGCTCAATTAAAAACATCATCGTCATCGGTCATGGAACAGCAGCCGTAGCAGGCCAAGTCTTAGCCGATACGCTGTCTTATTATCTCAAAGGCAGCCACCTCAACATCCTTGCCCGTATCGCCTCGGAACTAAGCGGTTTCGGACTGAAAGACGATCTGGCTGACACGCTCGTTATTCCGATCACGCAATCGGGCACGACCACCGACACCAACCGGGCTGTGGCCATGGCCCGGGAACGCAGTGCGCAAATCATCTCCATCGTCAACCGCAGACAATCGGATATTACCACCAAATCACACGGCGTCTTTTATACCAGCGACGGCCGAGATATTGAAATGTCCGTTGCCTCCACCAAAGCTTTCTACGCCCAAATTGTCGCGGGACAAGTGCTGGCGCTGTTTATTGCCCAGCTCCTGGGATTGCGGACCGATGAAGACATCGCGACAGCGCTCAAACATCTTGAATCCGCGCCACGTCTGATGGAACGAATATTTGACAGTCGTGAAGCCATTGCCGCCTCGGTGAAAAAAACAGCCGGCAAGCGTTTCTGGGCGATTGTGGGCAGCGGCCCCAACAAGGCGGCGGCGGACGAAATCCGCATCAAACTGTCGGAGCTTTGCTACAAAACGATTTCCACGGATATCGTGGAAAACAAAAAACACATCGATCTGTCCGCCGAACCGCTGATTCTGGTATGCGCCGCCGGCAACCCCGAGGCGGTTGTGGAAGACGTGGTCAAGGATGTCGCGATATTCAGAGCGCATAAGGCCACCACCGTCGTTTTCGCCGATGAAGGCGATCACCGATTTGACGCCGTCGCCGACGCGGTCATCGCCATACCCATCGCACCTGCGCCCCTGCCGGTGATCCTCAATACCATGGCCGGCCATCTGTGGGGTTACTTTGCGGCGCGTGCCATTGATGAAGAGGCACAGATTTTCCGCGAATTCCGCAGCCGCCTGGCGACGGAATTGACGAAAAGGACAAAAAATAAATTATCTATTTTTGACATTTTCGACATGATTGCGGATGTTTCTTTTTGCCGGATCATCAATGATTTTTATGCCCTGTTCAAATCCCAAAGCCAAAACGGAGCGTTCAGCGTTCTAGCCGGCCAAACCGTTGCCGATCTGCTGCTCTTGTTGAAATATGCCTCAGGCAAGCTGCCGCTGCAGGACATTCGCCAGGAATTCAAAGGAGAAGAGGATCTGCTCAATCCGTTTGATCTTCTGGACGCAATGCTCGGAACGGCCATTGATGAGTTGACTCGTCCGATTGACGCCATCCGCCATCAAGCCAAAACCGTCACGGTGGGCACCAGCCGGAAGGAAAAAGAACTCAAAGGCATCGTGTTCGACCTGCTCGAAACCCTCAAGTTTTCCGCGAAAAATATGACCTATCGCAACATTCTATCGATCCATCGCCTCCAGCCTGCCCTAGCAGCGGTACGGGGATATACGGTTTATGATATCAGCGGTCTTGATGAACAGAGTCATCCCGCGCAAGATTCGACCATTGCAATCCGCGTCAAAAGCGGCGTGGCCAATGATATGAAGTCACGCGCGGATCATTCCACAACGCTGATGGGAGTGAAAAAAACCATCGTCAGCACAGGCCATGTCTATCTGGGCCGGGGCAAAACAGACAGCGCCCCGATTATGATCATCCCTCTGCAGGGTGCAGGCGCCCAGATCGTGAACCTGCTGCTGATTCACATCACCTTCAATGAAACACTGAACCTGTCTGAAAAAATAGAGGTACTGGGATACCGGTATGACGATATCCGCAACCTGATTAATGAATACAACCTCGCCTGGAACGACCGGTATTTGGATACTCTGTCGCTGGAATCGCTTTTCAGCGAATCTATTGAAATAATTGCCGGACGGATAAAATCACAGCACAGCCAATTCTAGGCTCAGCATAAACTTGCATAATGGCTGAACCTTTTACAAATTAAGCGCCTGTCCGGATCAGTATGAAAAAATCAAATTTTCGTTTGACAAAGTAGTTTTTTGAAAGTAGGTATACGGCAAACGATAGCCGATTGCGATGGAAAACGCATGAAAGAGCTTTTTAAGCCTGAAGACATTGAACGAAAAGTCATCCTCATTCTGAAAATTCTGCACGAAAGCCCGGAACCGATGGGCGCGCGTGTGCTTGCCCGCAGGATGTTGGAGCGCAACGTGCAACTCAGTGAAAGGACGGTCCGCTATCATCTCAAGATTATGGACGAACGGGGACTTACCCAACTGGTGGGCAGGCGCGACGGCCGGATCATCACAGAGCAGGGGCTTGCCGAAGTATCCGACGCCCGCGTGCAGGACAAGATTGGCCTTTCCATTTCACGCATAGACATCCTGTCCTTCAAGACGACTTTTGATATCAAAAAGAAACGTGGTTTGGTGCCGGTTAATATCTCCTTCTTCCCGAAAGAGCAGTTTAATCAAGCCCTGAAGATCATGAAGCCTGTCTTTCAAAAAAAGCTGGCCGTCAGCTCACGCGTCGCAGTAGCACAGGCCGGCAAGACACTGGGTGATATTGTGGTGCCTCAGGGCAAAGTGGGATTCGCAACCGTGTGCAGTATCGTGATCAATGGCGTTCTTTTAAAGCATGGCATTCCCATTGATTCCAAGTTTGGCGGTATTCTCCAGATGAGAAAAGGGGAAATATTGAGATTTGTAGAACTGATTCATTACGCCGGCTCATCGCTCGATCCTTCGGAAATCTTTATTCGCGGAAAGATGACCGCTGTCGGACAAGTGGTGGCTGAAGGCGAGGGGAAAATTCTGGCCAATTTCCGTGAAATACCCGCACTGAGCCGGAGCCTGGTTGACCGCGTGGTCGATGACTTTGCCAAGACCGGTATTCATGGCGTCTTATCCATCGGCAATATCGGCCATCCTGTGTGTCAGACCCATGTGGATATGAATAAGATCGGGATGATTCTTATCGGCGGCTTGAACCCGGTTGCTGCGGTCGGTGAAGAAGGTTTTGATGTGGACAATAAAGCCATGTCCACGGTGATGGAATTTGAAAAGCTAAAGGATATTGAGACGCTTTAGATATCGCGAGAAATGTCGTGAGCATATAAACGCATCGCGGCATGTCATTGAATACGGTTGTATGGAGGCGCTATGGATTTTAAGCCGAAATCCTATGAAAAAATTTGTCAACTGATCGATCGAGGCGTGGATATTCCCAACCCCGGAACACTCGATATCGGCAATGAAATCAATGTCGATCAAATTTCGGGAAAGGGTGTTACGATTTATCCGGGTTGCCGGATCTATGGCGCAAAAACCGTTATTTCATCCGGCTGCAAGCTGGGCTACGAGGCGCCGGTCACGATTGAAGACTGCCAACTTGGACCGGCAGTCGAGCTCAAGGGCGGCTTCTTCAGCAAATCTGTTTTTTTGGAAAAAGCAAATATGGGCATGGGCGCGCATGTCCGTGAAGGATGCATTCTGGAGGAAGAAGCCGGTGGCGCCCATTGTGTAGGATTAAAACAAACCATTCTTTTCCCCTTCGTAACACTGGGCAGCTTGATCAACTTCTGTGACTGCCTGATGGCCGGCGGCACCAGCCGAAGCAATCATAGCGAAGTGGGAAGCTCCTATATCCATTTCAATTTCACGCCGGATGCCGACAAAACAACGCCTTCAATGCTTGGCGATGTCCCCCGGGGGGTGATGCTCAACCAGCCCCCCATTTTTCTAGGCGGTCAGGGAGGGATCATCGGCCCAGTGCGTCTGGGATACGGCAATATCGTAGCGGCGGGCTCCATCCTGCGGCATGATTATTCCGGGGACAATCAACTAATCTTCGAGAAGGCCCCGGCAAGCAGCGTGAAGGACTTCGTTCCAGCAGCCTACCCCGGGCTCGGTCGTGTTGTGGAAAACAATATTCTCTATCTGGCCAACCTGACGGCTCTTGAGTCATGGTACACACATGTCAGAAAGCCGTTTCTGGAAACCCAACCGTTCGGGCTTCTCTTGTATGCAGGTGTCGCGGAACAACTTTCCGCAGCGAAAAAGGAACGTCTCAAAAGGTTAAAGGCGCTGGCGGAGAAAGCCAAAATGGCAGCCAGCAAAAACCGGCAGGGCGCAGCAGCCGGTGCAAGGCAGGAGCTCTCTGGGCAAATCGGCTTCATAGAAGGACTCTTCACGGGGAAAATGCCGGACGTCCTGACCGCGACAGATCGATCCCGTGAGGCCTTTCTCAATGATTTCGAAAAGGCTACAGGAAACAGCAAAGCGAATTACCTCACGGCCATTCAGGGGCTGCCCGTGGAGATTTCGTTAAAAGGTGTTATATGGTTAAATGGCATAGTAAATGCTCTTGCCCAAAAGGTCACGCAGGCTCTGCCGTCGCTGGATTTATTCAAAAAATAATATTAAAATAATTTTGATCAGTTGATTCACAAGCAGTAAATCATTGCAAAAAGGAGAATAATGATGGGGAAATTATTTGGAACCGACGGAATCAGAGGAGAAGCCAACCGCTATCCGATGAACGCGGCAATTGCCTTCAGTGTCGGGCAGGCCGTCGCACACCTGTTTAAAAAAGACAAACACCGTGCCCACGTGATCATTGGAAAGGATACCCGGATTTCGGGATACATGCTGGAGAGTTCACTGGAAGCGGGAATCACGTCCATGGGAGGGTGCCCCATCCTTGTCGGCGTGCTGCCCACCCCGGGAATTGCCTTCATCGCCCAAAGCATGCGGGCTGACGCCGGCATTGTCATTTCCGCTTCACACAATCCCTTCCAGGATAATGGCCTGAAAATTTTTGGCGGTGACGGTTTTAAATTGACCGATGAAGAGGAAGACAACATTGAAAACCTGATCCTTAATAAAAAGCTTTCTGAACTGATGCCGACAGCCAGCGGCATGGGGAAAGCCGCCCGCCTGGATGATGTTAACGGACGTTATATCGTTTTTTTGAAAAATTCCTTTCCCCGTAATCTCTCCATGGAGGGGATGAAAATCGTTTTGGATACCGCCAACGGCGCAACATACAAAGTGGCACCTAACGCCTTTATTGAACTGGGCGCCGATGTTGAAGTCATTCACAACACGCCGGACGGTGTAAACATCAACGCCAAGTGCGGCTCACAGCACACAGAGGACCTCAGGAAGAAAGTCGTGGAAAGCGGCGCGGCCATTGGCCTGGCCTTTGACGGGGACGGCGACCGCCTCATTGCCGTGGATGAAAAGGGTAACGAGATCACCGGTGATCAGATTCTCATCATCTGTGCCAATATCTTGAAAAGAGAAGGCAAGTTGAAAAACGATCTTCTGGTCAGCACGGTGATGAGTAACCTCGGCTTGAAGGTTGCCTGCAAGAAATACGGCTTTAAGCACCATGCCTCAAAAGTGGGAGACCGCTATGTTCTCGAAGATATGCTGCGGATGGGATCCGTGATCGGTGGTGAGGAAGCAGGTCATATGATCTTTCTGGATCATCACACCACGGGAGACGGCATTGTTGCCGCCATGCAGCTCGTTGCGGCGATGGCGAAAGAAGGCAAACCCCTTTCCGAACTGGCGCGCATGATGGATGTTTTCCCGCAGAAATTGATCAATGTTGATGTCAAAATCAAGCCGGATATTGATAAAGTCCCGAAGCTGGTAGAAGCCATCTCACAAATAGAAAAAGAACTGGGTGAAGAAGGACGCGTTCTGGTCCGGTATTCCGGCACTCAGAATATGTGTCGTGTCATGGTGGAAGGACCTTCCGATCTGGTAACCGCAAAATATTGTCAACAGCTCGCCGATATCGTAAAAAGTGAACTGGGATAGCTTAAAGGAGAAGAATAAATCATGGGAACAACCGTTTTTGTTACACGAGACTTTGCGCACATGAGTGAAGTGGCAGCAGATTTTGTCATCAAGAAAACGATCGTCATCCTTAAATCAAAAAATGGAGCTGTTTTGGGGCTGGCAACGGGGAATTCACCCACGGGGCTCTATAAGCACTTCGCCAAAGCGGCCAACGAGGGCCGGTTTGATTCTGGACGGATCCGCAGTTTTAATCTCGACGAATATGTCGGCCTGCCGGGCGATAATATTCAGCAGCGGGTTCTGCACCCCGAGAGTTACGCTTATTTCATGATTCAGGAACTTTTCAGTCATCTCAATAAGAAATTTATTGAAACCCGCGTGCCCTACGGCTCGCTGATTGACCAGAAAATATTGATCAAAGAATTGAAAGAAAACAAAAACGATTGGGAATTCAAAGGCACAGACGCGGGAAAGTCCATTGCCATCAAGGCAAAACCGGCATCCGCCTATCTGGCCTGGATCTGGAAAGAAATTCTGGACGGCTACGCCCGGAAAATAAAATCGGCCGGCGGAATCGACCTGCAGATTATTGGCGTGGGCGGTCGCGGCCATGTGGCGTTCCACGAATCAGGCATTCCTTTTAAAGGCAGTTCGGTGCTGCTGGTCAAACTCGACGACAACACGATTGCAAATGCCGTTGCCGACGGACATTTCAGCAAAAAAACAGATTCACCGCAGTATGCCATCAGCATGGGAGCGGAGCTGGTTTATCAGGCCAGAACGGTCGTTTTGGTAGCCAGCGGCCAGCGAAAAACAGAGTCTGTGACCCGCTCGCTTCTGGGTGATGTAACCCCTGAAATTCCCATATCGCATGGTCAGCAATACGCGAAACAAGGCGGGGAGTTGATTTATGTTCTCGACCGCGTTGCGGCCGGAGGCCTTCTGGCCAATCCGAAGGAACTCAAAGACAGGGGCATCGTTTTAAAGAACATGGCGTAAACGTCATTTGAGGCGCCATCACAAAAATGGCAGGGGACTTGAGTGTGAAGAATACAAAATTCATTTTTGTTACCGGTGGCGTTCTTTCATCTTTAGGCAAAGGGCTGGCGGCGGCCTCTATTGCGGCAGTTCTTGAATCTCGCGGTCTTCATGTGACCAATCAGAAGCTGGATCCGTATATTAATGTCGATCCCGGGACCATGAGCCCCTTTCAGCACGGGGAAGTATTTGTCACCGACGACGGCGCCGAAACGGATCTGGATCTGGGCCATTACGAGCGATTTTCATCCACGCGAATGGGGAAGGGCAACAACCTGACCACCGGGCAGGTTTACTTTTCCGTCATTACCAAAGAAAGACGCGGCGATTATCTAGGCAAAACCGTCCAGGTCATTCCGCACATCACCAACGAGATCAAGGATTTTATCCGCGAAACAGCAAAAGGATTTGATGTTTCGATTGTGGAAATCGGCGGCACCGTCGGCGATATTGAAAGCCTGCCCTTTCTGGAAGCGATCCGCCAGTTCCGCAATGAAGCGGGCCGACAAAACGCCATTTTTATTCACCTCACGTGGGTACCCTTTATTAAAACCGCCGGAGAAGTCAAGACCAAACCCACACAGCACAGTGTGAAGGCGCTCAGAGAAATCGGTATTCAGCCGGACATTCTGCTTTGCCGAACGGAAAACTTTCTGTCCGAAGACATCAAAGCCAAAATTGCGCTCTTCTGTAACGTCGAAGTTTCTTCCGTTTTTACGGCCAAGGACGTCAGCTGCATTTATGAAGTGCCACTGGTTTATCACCACGAAGGCCTGGACGCGAAGATCATTGAACTGCTTAATATGTGGACCGGCCAGCCCCGGCTTGATGCTTGGGAGAATGTTGTAGAAAAATTTTATCATCCAGCGGATGAAGTTTGTGTCGGGATCGCGGGCAAATACGTCAATCTTACGGATTCCTATAAGAGTCTCAATGAAGCGCTGGTACACGGCGGAATTGCCAACAATTGCCGTGTAAGCCTGAAATTCATCGATACCGAAAAAATTGAACAGGAAGGCGCGGCCAAGTATTTATCCGAGGTGGACTGCGTGCTGGTGCCGGGCGGATTTGGCAACCGCGGCATTGAGGGCATGATTCAGGCGGTCGAGTATGCGCGGGAAAACAAAATTCCGTACTTCGGCATTTGCCTGGGCATGCAAATGGCAGTCATCGAATACGCCCGCCATATCTGCGGCCTTGATAAAGCCAACAGCTCCGAATTTGATTTGACGACGAAATATCCGGTGATTGATCTGCTGCCCGGACAGCACGGCGTGAGAGACAAAGGAGCTTCGATGAGGCTAGGCGCATGGCCCTGCGGCATTTCCGAACCGTCATTCGCTTTTGAAGCTTACGGGCAAAAAGAGATCTCCGAGAGGCATCGCCACCGTTATGAATTCAACAACAACTTCAAAAAAACGCTGACCGATCAAGGACTGCACATTACGGGTGCATCGCCTGACGGTTCGCTGGCTGAGATTGTTGAAATTAAAGATCATCCGTGGTTTCTAGGCTGCCAGTTCCATCCTGAATTTAAATCACGTCCCACAAAGCCCCATCCCCTCTTCACGAAGTTCATCGAGGCGGCTCTCCAGCAGTCCGGAAAAAAATAGCAGGCGCAGAACTGAAGCTGATGATCGCCGACATCATTGTTCTATGGCATATTGAAAGGGATGGTAATTTTATACACGCCGCCCGATAGAACGGTCTCTACCGGAAAGGGTGCTTTTTCGTAAACTTTCAACATGGCCCTGTTGTTTTCCAGGACATCGGCCTTGAATCCGGCCATGCCTTCTTCCCGGGCCGCCCGTATTAAAAGATTGAAAAGATAAGTTGAAATACCCATGCCCTGATAGTGTTCATCCACAATAAACGCGGTATCGGCAAAGGGATCTCCCTGCGACCTAGCATAGCGGCCCTCGCCGATAATTTTTTCAACGCCGGACTCATCAATAATGGCCACAATAGACATGGTGAAGCGGTAATCCACATTAACATATTCCTGCATCTTTTTATGAGGCATGGTCTTGATCGGGCTGAAATAACGGTAATAAACCGACTGGTCGGAAAACCGGTAAAACAACCGCCGCATCTCTTCCTCGTCGGACGGCCTGATCGCCCGGAAGCGGACGGTCACACTGTCTTTGAATCTATGCGAACAGGCGATTTTATCCGGATAAAGATGGCCGGACTCGACAAAATATATTTGATCAGCGTAAATCATCTTCGCTTCTTTGGCCTGCCTGACCAACTCGGCGCGGTCGTCCGGATGCGCAATTTCAATGAGCGCCTGGGCCCGCTCGCGCAATGTCTTGCCCATTAAATGGGCCACGCCATATTCTGTAACAACAACGTCCATGGATTCACGATTGGTAAACTGGAAGGGATATTTATCCAAAGAAAGAAGAATGTTCGGTTTTCCCTTGCGATTGCGGCTGGGCAGGGAAAAAATGGTCCGGCCGTTTTTGGACAGCGCCGCACCCCAAAAGAGTTCCTGAACGTTGCCGGGACCGGCGGTCACATTGCCCTTGCCGGTATGCAGCGCTATATCACCGGTCAGATCGACTTTCCGCGCCGGGAAAATGGCAACCATGTTGTCATTGAGGCCGATGGTCCGGGGGTCCATCACAATATCCTGTGGCTGAAATTCCACCAGCGCATTTAAATCCAGCCAAGCCATCAGCTCCTTAGTGCCGATGACGTAGGACGCGCAGGTCTTGCCGCGAAAGACGCCTTTATAACGGTTAGTAATAGCGCCACTCTTGACCAGTTCCATCAGCGCGTCGGTAAAGAAAGGAGAATGAACACCCAGATTCTTTTTCGTGGCCAGCGTTTTGGCCAGTGCTTCAAAGAGCGGCCCGATCCCATAGGAAATGCAGTTGCCATCCTGGATGACTGAAGCGACATTGACGGCGATTTTCAGATAGATTTCCTGCAACGGCCAGCGCTCGACATAATATGGTGGCTCGGTCGCCTCGACCAGGTAGTGGAAGTCATCCATATTCACCAGCGTGTCGCCCATCGTCCGGGGAATCTGGGAATTGATTTCACCGACAACGATTTTAGCCATTTCCATGGCCTG
>CAIVDK010000050.1 GCA_903904655.1 uncultured delta proteobacterium
AAACCAGCCGAATATGGGTACGCGGAAAAACGTGTTTTTTACGATGGTCGTCTGTTGAGAGAAAAGCGACACCAGCAGAATCGGATCAAGATACGAGATATGATTGCAGATGATAATGGACGACCGAAGCTCGCGCACTTTCGGGTCGATGGCGTATGTCGTACGGGGAATCAGCCGCCGCGTCAGCATGAAGAACCCTTTCAGGTGCAAGTGGTTCAGTTTCTGCAAAGCCGCCGTCCCGCCTCTGGCCACCAGATAATACGGCACAAATAGAAACAATAAAATAAAGAGGTAGCCAAACATAAAATATCCCCACAAAACCACCGTGAGGCAAAAACCGATCGTGCGCTGGAGTGGTCGAAGAAGGGCCATTTTAATTTCAGGTCACCTTTCGAATCAGCAGGCTGGTGTTGACGCCGCCAAAAGCAAAATTCTGTATGGCTGCGGTTTTAACCGGATGTTCGATGAGTTTTTGAACGTGACGGATCATCGCGCAGCGTTCATCAATATCTCCGAGATTGAGCGTCGGCGCAATGAAACCTTCCTGCATCATGTAAAGCGTCAAAACCGTCTCGATGGCGCCGCAGGCCGCCATGGTGTGTCCCATATAGCTCTTGAGAGCCACCACGTAGGGTTCAGAACCAAAGACCGCTCCTGTGGCCTGCGCTTCTATGATGTCGCCCATCTTAGTGGCCGTGGCATGAGCGCTCACCAGATCGATCTCTTGCGCGTTGATCCCCGCATTTTCCAGGCCGAGCTTCAGCGTTTTGGAGATGCCATCGAGATTCGGCAGAATGAGATCGCCGCCATTGGAGTTGCAGGCAAAACCGATCACTTCGGCCAGAATCGTCGCGCCGCGTTTCTTTGCAAATTCATATTCCTCCAGCATGACGGCACCCGCGCCTTCAGCGACAACCAGACCGTCGCGCGCTTTATCAAACGGACGGGGCGTTTGCTGGGGCTGATCATTAAAAGCAGTGGAACAGGCCAGCAGATTATCAAAAACCGCCACCGTGATCGTGTCATATTCATCTGCACCACCGCAGATCATGGCATCCTGCAAGCCATACTTGACAGCCTCATAGCCATAACCAATAGACTGGCTGCTGGTCGTACAGGCTGTCCCTGAAGAAATAATTCGGCCCGTAATGCCGAACATCTTTGAAATATTGACGGCGGTGGTGTGCACCATGGATTTCAGGTAATCGACCGCGCCGATCCCCTGAAAAGACGCTTTATCTTTGGCTTCAAAAAAAATGCGGTAAATATCGCGTTGCACGGTGGGAGAACCGTGAATCGAACCAAACGCAACGCCAAGCCTGCCTCCCGTTACAAATTCAGGGGGAAGCCCCGCCTGCGCCAACACGTCCTTGGCGACCTGACAGGCATAATAAGCCACCGGCCCCATGGTCTTGCGGTGCTGTCGGCTAAAATCATACACTATCGGATAGCTCACCGTGCCATAAACACGAGAATGAATAAAGGGGCTGATCAGATCATCTTCGCGCAGTGTTTTTACGCCGGAGACTCCATTAACAAGGCTTTCGACGATTTGTTCCTTGCCGTGACCGATGGGCGATATGGCTGAGCAGGCGGTGATAACGACTCTGCGCTCTGTCATTTATTTTTTCTCCGGGGTCATCTTGCGTTTTGCGGACAGCATTTCAATATAGTCGATAATCTGTTTCATGGTACGGATGTCCATCGCCTGCTTTTTTTCTTCCTGCGTCAATTCCGAACCCAAATACTTTTCGATTTCCAGTAACAGCTCAATGGCATCGATACTGTCAAAACCATAGGCTTCCCGCAGATTGACATCCATCTCGGGATTCTCAACTTCAAACGCTCTCAGAAAAATATCGCGTACTTCTCTTTCAATATCCTGACGTGTCATTGAATTTGGATAACTCCTTTTTATTGCATATCCTTCACGCAAGCTCCGGATGGTTTCGTCTTGTGCCGAAACCGCCGCAAAAATTAGCATAAATCAGCGTCGCCGTCCAGCATTAGAGTTGCCGGTGAAATTCTCCGGCAAAACGCTGATCGCCGATGAGCTGCCGCACCGCGTTGAACGATCCCATGATACTGCCCATCACCCCCGGAGCCATAGCGTTTTGTCCGGCCAGACAAAGTCCGCCAATAGGCAGATTATTTAAAGAGGCTATTTTCAGCAGTTGATGGGTGGAGCGTAACACGCCATAACAGGATCCTTCGGGACAATTTCCGTAATCGCGCAGCGTTAAAGGCGTGAACACATCCAGGATCCGTGCATTTTTCAGGGGCCCGAATATTTCCTCGGCTTTTCGCAACAAGTCGCGGGCTATGGCCAGCTTCTTTTCCTCATAGGCCGTCCCGCGCCCTCCGGTCAACGTATTTTCCCAGGGGCTCCAATCACTATAGAGCGAACGGGTAATAATAGACAGCAAATTGGTCCCCTGACCATCGCCGCGCCGTATCTGATAAAAAATGCCGTCTTCGAGAAAGCCCCGTTCGTCGTGAGACATCCGGTAAACATTGTAATCGACTTCCCCGTGCGCCGCGGCATCAACGCTTGCCTGCACAGCAATCACGCCGTCTGTTTCCTCAAGCGCTACAATTCTCTCGCGCAAAGACGCACGGAGAGCACTTTCATCCAACAGGCCGAGTAATGTCTTCGGATGGATTGCCGCTACCACCGCGTCCGCAGGTAAATCAACGCCCTTA
>CAIVDK010000051.1 GCA_903904655.1 uncultured delta proteobacterium
GGTCTTAGCACCCGCATGTGGGCACACGAAGTCACAAGCCGTTCCTACCCGCGCGGATTTGGCTTTGAAATGAGGAGCGCAATCCTTGACTCTGATAAAAATACGCAAGGTCATGTCCGGTATCATCTTTATTTTGTTTATACTATTGTTTGTGGGCCCGGAAAAATTGTCCGTCGGCCTTTCGGACATCCTGCTGCCTTTTCAATTTGTCCCTGCTCTGGTGCAAACAATCACACAGCCGGAAGCGCTGTTCATTGCCGGTCTGATCTTCATTGTATTGATTACACTGATTTTCGGCAGGGTTTATTGTTCCTTCCTATGCCCGCTGGGGACGCTTCAGGATTTGCTGATCGCTGGATCGCGAAGGCTTGGCCTGCAACCCAAACATTCTTTTTCCAGATCCCTTAACGGCCTGCGCTATACGGTCCTGACTTTAACGGTCGCGGCGGCATTGACCGGTTCATTGTCGCTGGTCAGTCTGATTGACCCTTACTCTCTGACAGGAAGAATTTTTGCGCATTTTCTTCAACCGCTGATCATCCAGACTTACAACCTGGGAATTATGGCCTTAAAGCCTTTCGATGTTTACTGGTATCCGAAACAGACGGCCTTCGTTCCCTTGTCGGTTTTGGCCGTGACGGCGGGTTTTTTCCTGCTGATTTTTTATCTCGCCGCAACACGCGGCCGCCTGTACTGCAATACGGTTTGTCCGGTGGGAACGTTTTTAGGACTGCTATCGCGTGTGTCCATTTTTCAATTCACTCTGAATCAAAAAGCCTGTTCCGAATGTGTGCGGTGTGAAAATGTCTGCAAGGCGGGGTGCATTGACCCGCAGAACGCCTCCATTGACATGAGTCGCTGCGTAGGCTGCTTTAACTGTCTTGACGCCTGTTCTCAAGCCACGGTCAGTTATCAACGAAGACAACGTCAAACCAATATCGATACCTGGTCGCCGGCGCGCCGTGGTTTTATCATCGGAGGCGTCGCGGCGTCTGCCGCCGGTCTTTTAGCGTTTAACGCGAACATTCGCGCGTTTCTGGGCGCCAATTCCGCAAGGGCAAATCCGCCTGTCACGCCTCCCGGCTCTCTCAATACAACACGCTTTACACAGACCTGCACCGCCTGTTCTCTATGTGTCAGTGTCTGCCCAACGCAGGTGCTAACGCCGACTTTTATGGATTTCGGCGTATCCGGTTTGCTGCAACCGAAAATGAATTATGAAAAAAGTTTTTGTGATTATGAGTGTAACGTCTGCTGTAAGGTTTGCCCCACCGGTGCGCTCATGCCGCTTTCACTTGATGAAAAAAAGCTCACACAGATCGGCGAAGCCGAACTTTTAAAAGATATTTGCGTTGTTTTCGTCGATTATAATAATTGCGGCGCCTGCGGGGAAGTCTGCCCGACGCATGCTATCCGTTTTGTGGACAAGGAAAATATTCTCTATCCGGAAATCGACAAGCAATATTGCATCGGCTGCGGCGCGTGTCAACTCGCCTGCCCGACTGTGCCCCGATCCATCGTCGTCCACACCAACGCGGTTCATAAAAAAGCGGATAAATATCCGTATAACCTCGCGCCGCCTCGAGTGACCCCCAAGTCATCAGATGGTCAGGTTATCAACCCCGAAAAAGTGGTCGAGCAAAAGAAGCCGCCCGATAAGGATTTTCCTTTTTAGAGTGATAAAGAAACACATGTGCTACGATCTTGAGCATTTACTATACTTCGTTACGATTGTTTACGGACGATACTTTATTTTCCCCCTTTTTAAAGGGGGATCAAGGGGGATTTTTTTGTTGATTTACCAGAAATAAATCTCCCATAACCCCTCTCGCGCCACCTCGTGTGACCTCGTGCCACCTTTAGGTGGTCAGGTCATTAGGTGGTTATAAAGAGGGGAAGAAATACATGCTGACACGAAAGTTTGGAGGTACTAACCTATTCTCCATCAAGTCCTTCAATAAACGCCAGGACATTTTTGCCCAGAACGGCGTGATTATAGCCGCCTTCAAGAATGCCGAAACAGCCGCCCGCATTGCGGCGAGCGACATCCCGGACAAGTTTTCCCATCGAGATATAATCCTCGGTCTTGAGCAACCCACCCCAATCGTCTTCATGATTGTCAAAACCGGCGGATACGGCAATCATATCTGCGTCCGTCTTTTCGAGCGCGTTGTTGACGGTTCTTAAATATTCATTGCGGTTCTGGCCGCCGGGATTCAGAATCGTCGCGTAACCTTTCGGGCCCAGAATATTGATATTGCCGTCGCCTACATGCAGATCAAAATCAAGAATAAAAGCTTTGCTTATTTTATCCGTTTTTTTAAGCTTTGTCAGCGCAATGGCCATGTTGTTGAAGTAGCAGAACCCCCATGCTGTGTCAGCCGAGGCGTGATGGCCGGGTGGCCGGATCACAGCAAAGCAGGGTTCGAAAAGCCCGATCTCGGCAGCCTTAATCGCTCCGCCCGCGGCCAGCGCGGCAATTTCATAGACGCCTTCGCGCCGGACTTCGGCGATGTGCCTTGGGGTATGCACAGCCGCAATATCTTCTTCCGAAGCCGGCTGCGGCTCGACGTAATCGACCTTCCCTGCCAGAGCAAACTCTATGGATTCAATTCTCCCGGGACTGGACGCAGGATCATAGGAGTAAACCTGTTTATACTCCTCGGAATAAACAACCTTCATGACTATCCTCCTTGGTTCCTTATTCCTGTAAAAATGAAAATCGGCTTGTCACCCAAGGTTGGGGTTCGCCATTATATACTTTTTCCACAAATTTTATCCTTCTGTTTTTCCCGATCAGCAAAATCGTTGAAGAGCGCGTGCCATAAACGGGGCTCACGATAAACATCGGCGACAATATCTTTTCCCATTCGGGATTTACACCGGTTTCCGGCAACTGGCTGTCCGGCGGAACATGGCGATCCGCAAGCAGGGCAAATAATGACTCTTCCAGTTCGTCTCCTTTTTTGGTAAGCGCCGCTTTCAATAGTTTTTTCCCTCTTTTTACTTTTGGCCAAGGCGTATCCAGCAGACGATTACTTAAACCGTAAATCCCGGCTGAAAGTCTTTGTGCCTCGCCCCGGTTGGAATAAACAAAAAGCTCGTCTGCATCTCCCAGCAGTAAATTGAAGCCGTTGTATTGCGAGGCCTGTGCGGAAATTTTTTCCAAATATCGCCCGGCACCTAAAGGACCCGTCAAAAACCGGCTGACCAATTTGCCACGGGAAGGCGCCTGATCTTTCCAGGTGGCCGGATCGCGATAATTGGTAATGGCCGAAAATTTTCCCTCTTTGGTGACACCCAGCCATGTTCCTTTTTCTTGCAAATCAATCCCCGCCAGCACCTTTGGATGTTTGATCCAGAAATCAGCCGGGGCAGCTGGCCGTTCATAAAACTCATCGCGGTTGGCCGCCAGAATCAGCCGGTAACTCGGATGCACATTGTAAGCAAAAAGGATTAAGCACATAAAAACTCCTATAGACTATAGACTGAAGGCCGAAGACTGAAGGTCTATTTTGTAAGCCTTCGGCCTTGTTAATATTTTCCTGGATGCCGGCATGACGGCGCGCTTCGCGCCCTTTCATCTTAACCTTCAGCCTTCAGGCTTCGGACTCGCGCCCCCTCGCGTGACCTTTAGGTCATTAGGGGGTCAGCCTGTTTAATATCTTCGTCATCGTCTCGCCCGCAGCGGCGTCGATGCGCAGGTCAGCCAAAGAATCCTGTTCGGTTGCACCCCTGTTGATGATCACCAGATCCGCACCTGCCTGCTTGGCCTGAACCGGAACGTAGGCCGCAGGATAAACAAACAGTGAAGAACCGATGACGATCATCAGATCGCACGCCTCGGCCTCCCGCATAGCCTGCGCCAGAGTCTGCTGCGGCAGCGCCTCACCGAAAAAAATGACGTCGGGCTTGAGAATACCCCGGCAGTGATCGCAGGTCGGAACATTATCGGAATCGGCATACCGCTCCTTAACAATGGCAATGGGGTAACGTTCGCGGCAGTTCAGGCAAACCAGCACCTGCATATTGCCGTGCAACTCCCGAATCAGGCCTGGATTGCTGCCTGCTTTTTGATGAAGGTTATCGACATTCTGTGTGACCAGCGCGCTGAGTTTGCCCATCTTTTCCAGTTCAACGATGGCATAATGCGCCGCGTTGGGCTTCGCGTCTTCCATCAAGCCGCCTTCGCGCAGGCGCTGCCACATTTTTTTTCGCGTCGCATGGGACCCTAGAAACTTGTCGATGGTGAAATCATCAGGATCATATTTTGTCCAGAGTCCTCCGGGACCGCGGAAATCAGGAATGCCGGATTCTGTGCTGATGCCCGCACCGGTAAAAACAACAACTTTTTTTGCCTTCGCGATCATGTCGGCAACTTTATTGATTTTTTCATCCATA
>CAIVDK010000052.1 GCA_903904655.1 uncultured delta proteobacterium
TACTTCTTCCGGGCAAAATAAAGGGCCGTTTTTTTAATAATGCTCAAAGCCTGTCCCAGCCAAGTAAGTTATTTAAAAAAATCGGGCGATCATAGCCCCAATCGGGAAAGATTTTCAATATTTTTTATCGATTCCAAACAAATTTTTTCTTTACCTTTGCATAATCCCGCCCACGGAATTTTTCGACCGCTTCGGATAATCGGGATACACAATATCCTTAAAAACGCCGGTACGAGCCTGCCCTACAGTGGCAATGAGTTCATCATCCACATAAATCCGGCCGTCGCCGATCACCACGGATGCGCCCGATTCCTTCAAACGTGAAAAACGCCGCACGTCGATTTCAAACCGGACCAATTTATTGTATGGGCGGATCTGACCGTTAAAAAACACATCGGCGCATCCCAGCGCCCGACCCGTGCCCAGCGCCCCGCGCCAGATGCAATAAACACCCAGCAACTGCCAGATCGCATCCACCCCCAGGCATCCAGGTTGCACCGGGTCGCCCGGCATGTGGCATTGAAAATACCAGGCATCCAGACGAATATCCTGTTCGGCGATTATTTTTCCGGCATTCCCTTTACTTTCCATCAATGTTATGCGGTCCACCATGAGAAACGGCGGCGCGGGCAGCCGAGCGTCAAAAAAAGGCGGCGGGTCCGAGACGAGGGTTCCATAGGCAAAAGCCAGAATTTCTTCAAAGTTAAAGGATTTTTTCTGCATAAACTCTTGATAAGTCATCATGATTTATTCTCTTTCTTTTGGATCAACGATGTGTATGGAGCTGGAAGGTTTCTTTGTATTTAATCCAGCGCTTACATGCCCGGTCCGATCAGATAAAATGGCAAAAACTATAGTATTTGAAATTACTATAAGAGAAACCGCAATTTGTCAAAAGAAAAAACCCTTAAGAAATTTCGTGGCGCGGAAAATAAAACTCGGTTATAAGATTCCCCCATAAAACTAATCTGGGAAAGAGGGAAGAAAAAATGAACAGAGCAGCCCTTCATCACATCAGTTACGGCCTATATATTGTCACATCCGGTCAGGATGAAAAATTCAACGGCCAGATTGCGAATTCCATTATTCAGGCCACCTCCAACCCAGCCACGGTGGCCATCTGCATCAATAAGGATAATTACACCCATGAATTGATCAAGAGCAGTCGAAAATTTACGGTTTCTATCGTATCGGAAGCCGCGCCAATGACCTTCATCGGCCTGTTTGGTTTTAAAAGCGGTCGTGATGTTGATAAGCTCAAAGATGTCAAAACAAAGCCAGGGCTAACCGGCGTGCCCATCGTTCTGGACTACACCATAGGCGTTATCGAAGCGGAAGTGGAAGGCGAACTCGATTGTGGAACGCACACGATCTTTTTGGGTAAGGTCGTCGAGACGGATCTGGTAGGCGAAGGAAAACCAATGACTTACGCCTATTATCAAAACGTCAAAGGCGGCAAATCCCCGAAGACCGCGCCAACCTATGATCAGGACACGGCAGCCAAACCGAAATCAGCCGTCGCACGATACGTCTGCACCGTTTGCGGTTATGTATATGATCCCGAAAAAGGTGACCCCGATAGCGACATCGCCCCCGGCACCCGGTTTGAAGAAATCCCCGATTCCTGGAACTGCCCAGTCTGCGGCGCGGAAAAATCAAAGTTTGAGATAGAAAAATAGGTTCAAGGTTCAGGATTCAAGGCTGAAGGCTGAAGGCTGAAGACCGAAGGCACAATAAAAACAAAGAAATGCGCGAATGCTCTGCGCTTTTGATATAATGAACCAACCAACCGAATTGGGCGGGATGACCCCGCCCCTACACCTTACGCTTCACGCTTCACGATTCACGCCTTACGCTTTCTCCAAACTCTTTTCAGCCTGAGCGAATTACTCACGACTGAAACGGAACTGAACGCCATGGCGGCGGCGGCAAATTCCGGATTAAGCAGAATGCCGAAAAAAGGATAGAGCGCTCCCGCGGCAATTGGAATGCCGATAATGTTGTAGATAAACGCCCAGAACAGATTCTGCTTGATCACCCGCATGGTTGCAGCCGACAGTGCAATCGCCTCCGGCACGCCCGTCAGATCATCCCGGATCAGCGTAATGTCGGCGGCTTCAATTGCCACGTCGGTTCCCGCGCCAATGGCAATGCCCACGTCGGCCGCTGCCAGCGCCGGGGCATCGTTGATGCCGTCACCCACCATGGCCACGACCTCGCCTTCAGCTTGCAGTTTTCTTATTTCATCCGCTTTTCCTCCCGGCAAGACCTCCGCCATAACCCGTTCGATTCCCAGTTGAGCGGCAATGCTCTTTGCCGTACCGGCATTATCACCGGTCACCATCGCCACTTTCAACCCTCTGCGCTTCAGGCTTTCCACCGCTTGACGCGCAGAAGTCTTTGGCACATCGGCCAGCGCGATGAGTCCAATTATTATTTTCTCTACTGCGACATAAACAACGGTTTTACCCTCACCGGCCAATTTGGCCGCTGTATAATTGAAGACGGAAACCGAAACGCCCTGATCATCCATGAGCAGTCGGTTGCCGATCAGACACAGTTTGCCGTCAACTTCGGCCTTAGCGCCCAACCCGGACAGCGCTTCAAATTTCCCCGTTGGATCTATCGTAATATTTTCAGATTGTGCCCTCTGTAAAATGGATTGCGCCAAAGGATGCTCCGATGTTTTTTCCAGTGCGGCGGCCACGGTCAGCACCTGCCGTTTATCCAATCCTGCGGCGGCGACAACATCGGTCACTTCCGGCTTGCCACGTGTCAGCGTGCCGGTTTTGTCAAAAACGACGACGGAGAGCTTATGGATTTTCTCAAGGGCTTCTCCGCCTTTGATCAGAATGCCGCTTTGCGCACCCAGGCCCGTACCCACCATGATCGCCGTCGGCGTAGCCAGTCCCAGCGCACAGGGACAGGCAATGACCAGCACCGAAACAAAATTAATTAACGCGCGACTGAAGGTCGCGTCAGCGGGCAGAAAATACCAGACGCCAAAAGTAACAAAGGCAATGACAAAAACAATAGGAACAAAAACAGAGGCCACCTTGTCCGCCAGTCGCTGGATCGGCGCTTTGGAACCCTGCGCTTCTTCCACCATCCGGATGATATGCGCCAGCATCGTTTCTGAACCAACGCCGGTAGCGGTAAGCGTAAAGCTGCCGGTTTTATTCATTGTGGCGGCAAACACCCGCTGACCGGCCTCTTTTGCCACCGGCATACTCTCGCCGGTGAGCATGGATTCATCCAAGGTTGATTGCCCGGTTAATACCACGCCGTCCACGGGAATTTTTTCGCCCGGCTTGACCAAAACAACATCGTCGATCTGCAACAATTCCACGGAGACATCAAACTCTCCCCCTTCCCGCAGTACATGCGCGGTCTTGGGTTTAAGGCCCAAGAGCTTCTTGATCGCAGCGGAGGTCTTGCCTTTGGCCCGGGCTTCCAGAAGCCGACCCAGGAGAATCAGGGTGATAATCATGGCCGCGCCGTCATAATAGACATGGGGCGCCACACCCGCCCTTTCAAAAATACTCGGGAAAAAAGTTGCCGCCGCTGAATAGGCGTAGGCAGAAAAGGCGCCGACGGCAACCAGTGTGTTCATATCCGATATTTTTTGTTTGGCTGCCTTGTATGCGCCGACAAAAAAACGGCTTCCCACCCAGAAAACCGCGGGGGCCGTTAGAACAAACATAGCCAGAAGCATGGCCTGGTGCGGAATGAAATGCAAAAAGCTGAACCAGTGCTGCATGGAACCGAAAAAGATGATCACGCTCAATATCGCACCGCAGGCGACTTTTAAGGTCAATTCCTTAAGCTCCCTCTCGCGGGCTTTCTCCATAGGATCGTCAAAGGAATCTTTGAGCTCGCCTAAATATTCATAACCGTGTTCAGTGACAACGTTGGCCAGCGCTGAAAACCCTGCCCAACGGGCTGAATGAATGACCGTAGCGCGCGCGGTCGCCAGATTGACGGTGACCTCTATGACACCCTCAACTTTTTTAAGGCCGTTTTCCACACGCCGCACACAGGCCGCGCAGGTCATGCCACCGACGGAAATTGTTGTCTTTTCCTGATTAAGGCGGATCTGCTCTTTATCCGACAACGTCGTAACCCGCCTTTGTGATTGCCGCGGCAATCACTTTCTCATCCACCGGATTTACTTCCTCATAGGTCGCAACACCTGTTTTCAAATCGACCTGAACATTTTTGATTCCGTCAACAGCGTGAAGCGCCTTGGTTGCAGCCATGGCACAATGCTGACAACTCATGCCTTTTATTTTGATACTTTTCATGAATAACCTCCTGATTCAACCACCTCGCATTAAGCTGCGGAGAATTGACACTCGTCCCTCAACAGTGGCATTAAAATCGCGTTTTACTTAAGATAATGGTCTTTAATTCAATAGCAAGCATTAAACTCATATTTATTATATCATGCTTGATAAAAAATAAATAATCTGTATGATTATGCGACAAAGGGAGAACTATGATTATACGTTGCTGGGGGGCCAGAGGTTCCATACCTGTTTCCGGGAAAAATTATTTGCGCTATGGCGGCAACACAACCTGTCTGGAAATCAGGAACAAACGTGACGATATTTTACTGGTTGATGCCGGATCGGGAATCCGTGAAGCGGGTAATGCCTTTCTCGCCTACGGCAGGTATGATTTCACCCTGCTCCTGACGCACGCTCACTGGGATCACATTATGGGATTCCCTTTTTTCAAACCGCTCTATTTCGAAAAAACCAATTTAAACGTCTGGGGTTGCGCATTTGTCCAAGATTCCATCAAGGAAATGCTGGCGAGGGTCATGTCTGCTCCCTACTTCCCCATTAACTACGATGACATTCACGCCAATGTCTCTTACGCGGACATCTGTGGGGACACCTATCAACTGGGCGACATGACAATCACGCCGATTGCGCTCAGCCACCCCAACCAGGGAACAGGTTACAAATTTTCAGAGGCCGGCAAAAGTTTTGTTTTTCTGACCGACAATGAACTCGGGCTTCAGCATGAAGGCGGGCTTACGTATGACGACTATCTCGAATTCTGCCGTGGCGCCGA
>CAIVDK010000053.1 GCA_903904655.1 uncultured delta proteobacterium
GCCCGGAGGGATATAAATTTCTCCCGCCACGATACCCTTTCCGCCAAGGCAAGGGGAGGCCCCAGGTTAGGCTGGAAGTAACAGCGGACGCCGATGTAAACGATGAAGAGAGCGGCGAGCAGAAGACCGGGCAAGATACCGCCGGCGAATAGCCCCCCGATGGACACACCGGTCAGGGTTGCGTAAAGAATCATGGGCACGCTGGGAGGAATCAGTATCCCCAGCGCCCCGCCGCCGGAGATACAACCCATGGCAATTGTTTTATCATAGCCCCGGTTGAGCATGGCCGGCAGGGCAATGATCCCCATGGATACAGTTGCCGCCCCACTGATCCCGGCCATAGCGGCGAATATAGTGCAGATGATCACTGTGCCGATGGCCAACCCGCCCGGCAGGGGGCCCATCCAGCGGTGCATCAGGGTGTAAAGATCATCGGCCACTCCCGCTTTTTCTAAAATCATCGCCATAAAGATAAAGAGCGGAATAGCCAGCAGGGTAAATTTCCCCATAGATGCATAGGCTTGGGTTGCGATAAGGTACAGGCCCCTGTCTCCCCAGAGCAGATAAGAACCTACCACCCCTACGCCTCCCATAACAAAAGCCAGGGGAAGGCCCAAAGCCAAGAACAGGATGAGGGCTCCGAAGAGCAAGATCGTTATTAATTCAATACTCATGGCTTATCCTCCTTGCCGGTAATGGCCACTTTTATGTCACCGATATATCTGACCAGGCCCTGCAACAGGAGAAGGAAAGCGCCCAGCGGGATCAACATTTTAAGGGGATAGATGGGCGGGGCAAAAACGGTCGGATCCGTTTCCCGATACACGAAAGAATCCCAGGCCATCTCTCCTCCTTTTAATAAGAGCACACCACAAAAGGCGAAGAAGAGGAGCCAGGTGAAGAGATCGATAACTGCCCGAGTGCGAGGTTTGAAACGCGAGTAAATAATATCCACGTTCACATGTCCGTTGCGCTGCTGGAGATATCCCCCCAGGAGAATGACATAGCCACCATAGACCATCTGAGAAATTTCGTGAGCCCAAATGGTGGGGCTGTTGAAAAAATACCGGACAGCTATCTCATACACGATCACGACGACGAGAACGAGAATCAAAAAGCTTACCGCTTTGCCTATCAGTTCATTCATCCGGTCGATTATTTTAAAGAACTTTTTCATGAACCATTACCCTCCTCAGCAAAAAAGAAATGAGATGAGAAAGGACCCCGTTTTTTCAGTGTCCGGTGTCCTATTAATCAATGTATTTAAGTTTTCTCAAGTAATCCTTCATCATCCCTATGGCTTTGGCGGATTCGGCGTCTTTGGCCGCTACCTTATCCCACTGCATCATTGCCGCCGCCCTCATTTTCTTTTGATCTGCAGGATTCACGGTGGATACTGTAACTTTATAATCCTTGATCATGGTTTCCAAAGCCTTTTTCTCGTCAACGATATACTCTTCCGACCGTTGATATACTCTTTCCATCAGTGCCTTATCGAGGATCGTCTGCAGATCCTTGGGCAGGGCATTAAAGGCATCCTTGTTGATAATGATTATATCTACGCCACCCATGGCCAGATCGGGCTGGATATAGTACTTGGCGACCTCGGGGAGTTTCATGGTTAAAGCGCCGCCGGCCGCTCCCCAGTGCGCCGCATCAACAACACCTGTCTGGAGCGCCAGATAAAGCTCCTCGCCGGGAATTAAAGTGGGGGAAGCGCCCAAGTCTTTCAGAAATTCGGCAATCGCACCGGAAGAACGAACCTTTAATCCCTTGAAGTCTTCGATCTTGTTGATTGGTTTTTTCGAGATCATGGCCGTGGCATAAATCTTCTCCGTGTAATAAAGCAGGTTATGTTTGGCATGAGCGTCTTTCAGCATCTGCTCGAAGCCGAGCTTAAAATGAAAATTTAAACCTTCTTTGGCGGTATGAAAGGTCATCGGACAGTTGGCGGCCACCGCTGTCAGAGGGATAATACCCATCCAGTAGATCGGAGCCGCCGTGGCGCCTTCAATCGAGCCTTTGCGGCAGACGGCGAATATGTCCTTAGAGGGAACCATGGAGCCGGCCGGATGGAGCGTGATCTGCAGCCGTCCATTGGTTAACTTGTTTAAATTTTGATCGAAAAAATCCTTCAGCGGTTTGAACGATGCACTGCCGGCAGGCCAGTGAGATTGAAAATTCCATTTATACACTTTTTTGTCTGCCGGTGGCTGAGCGAAGGCGACACCCGTCGCGAAAATCATTAAAAACCCGATTAGCACACTGTAAAACAATTTTCTTTTCATATGAACCTCCCCCTTTTTTTGAAGTATTTTTTAAAAACTAATATCGTCAAGAGTGGGAGGCGAAGCAAGCTGAAATCCTAAAAACAGTTATATTGCTACGCCGCTACACTCCAGTGACATACAATACTTTGATCCTTAGACATTGCTTCTCTATTTACTGATTACTGATTATAGTACAGGTGGTTTGGACTTATAACAAAGTAATTTATTCCGCGTCAAGGAAATAAAGCTTTAACTTGAAATGAACACCTCCAAAGCATTGACACTTGCGGCTATTTCGAGGTGCCGTCTATTTTTCTCAGCTCTCTCCTCAATATTTTACCGACTGCGCTCCTGGGCAGAGAGTCCATCAGCTGAATCACTTTCGGCCTTTTATAGGTGGGTAGATTCTCCTTGCAGAAATTCATCAGTTCTTCCTCACTGGTCGCGCCCGCATTTTTGAGAACGACAAATGCTTTCACCACTTCTCCGTACACGGCGTCGGGAATACCGATTACTCCCGCCTCCAGCACTTGAGGATGCCTGTGGAGGATATTTTCTATTTCCTTCGGGTAGATGTTTTCTCCTCCCCGGATAATCAGGTCTTTCTTCCGGTCGGTAATATAAAGGTAACCGTCTTCGTCGGCATATCCCACATCACCGGTATGCAGCCAGCCGTTGCGGAGCACTTCCGCCGTTTCCACAGGCTTGTTCCAATAGCCCTTCATGACTCCCGGCCCTTTGATCACGATCTCTCCCGTCTGTCCGGCGGGAAGCTCCCTGTCGTTTTCGTCAAATATCTTGATCGTATTGCACTTCTGGTAACAAAGACCTATAGAACCGTATTTTGGGGGCCGCCTTCCGGCAACGTTGCCGCAGTTGACGGTAGTCGCCTCGCTTAATCCATAACCTTCCCAGATATCTATGCCGTATTTCTCTTTCCAGTTGCGGGCTATCTCGAGAGGCATCGGGGCGGAACCACAGATACAGGTCTTCAGGGAACTCAAATCATACTGAGAGGCGGCGGGGTGGTTAAGCAGCTGGATATACATGGTTGGCACGCCGCGAAATTCGGTGACCTTAAATTTCTCAATACGTTTCATCGCCTCTTCAGTGTCCCACCGGCTGATCATGACCAGCTTCCCGCCTGTCAGAAATTCCAGATTCAGAGCAAATACACCGTACCCGTGAAACAGGGGAAGCGTTATCAAAGAGACACGATTCCGGGTGACGCCGAACACTTCCTCTCTTTTATCGGTCATGTTATCCTGTCCGCCGGCGCGCTTCTGAATTTTACCTTTCGCGGCAACGCCCCAGGAGTCCAGCAAGACCAATTCATAATATCCTGTTACGTGAGTATACCAGTTATAATGGGTGAGCATGACACCTTTCGGATTTCCCGTAGTGCCCGCAGTATAAATCATAACGGCGGTATCGTCGTTGTCCGTATCCTCGATGGCCAGTTGATCCGAACTTTGTTGAACGATTTTTGCATAGGATAGAAAACCATCCGGTGTTTTTTTCCCTTTCAGAATAACATTCTTCAACTGTGTCGCTTCGCGCCGCGCCTCTTTGATAATGTCCACATAATCAACACTGCTGATCAGGGCGGATATGCCCGCGTCCTGATACAAATAGGCGAGTTCATGAGCACGCAGTGACGGATTCACCGGAACCAATATCGCCCCTATTTTAAAAACGGCGAAAAAAGTCTGTATCAGCTCTATGCAGTTCAATAGCTGAACGCCAACCTTGTCGCCTTTTCCGACACCCAGTTTTTTTAAGGCGTTTCCCAGTCTGTTGGCAATAAGGTCCATTTCCACATTCGTATGCCAACGCCCTTCAAAGTTGACAAATTTGTATTCCCCAAATCTTTTAATATTGTCCTCTGCCAGCCTTCCGATATTCATTGCCTTTACTCCTCTATATTGGATTCAGCTGACAGCAGGGGCGAGCTCGCCGCCCGCCCCTGCTGTCTCAAAAGACGATGGGTGCTTGTTGGATGCTATTTCTTTGCCTTTGGTTTCGGTGCGGCAGCCGGAGGCATCGCGGGCGCTGCGGGAGGTGCTTTCGTGTCCAGCAGTTCCACTTCAAAAACCAGCGTTGCGCCGCCCGGGATGACGGGCGGGCGTCCCTGATCGCCGTAAGCCGTCTCCGACGGACAAACCAGCTTAGCCTTGCCGCCCACTTTCATCATGCTGACGCCTTCCGTCCAGCAGGGGAATACCTGATTTAACGGCAATTCCACGGGCTTGCCTTGTTTGACGGAGCTGTCAAATTCTTTGCCGTCAATCAGCGTGCCGACGTAGTGAACTTTGACGATATCCGTGGCTTTGGGCTGCGCACCTGTGCCGGCTTTGATTTCTGTATAGACCAGACCGGAAGCGGTTTTTTGCGCGCCTTTTTCAGCGGCGGCTTTCTCTAAAAATGGTTTGGCCTGCGCTTTTTGTTTTTCAGTGGCTTTTACCATGCGAGCCTGAGCCAATTCACCCAGTTTCCGCATGTTGGCTTCCGGTTCCGTTACCAGTTTCTTGCCGGCGGCCGCGTCGGACATGCCCTGCTGAACATATACAAACTCCTCGGGGCTCAGGTCAAAAACGGACAGTTGTTTATGGAGGTGAGCGCCTAACGCATAGAAGGCTTTCTGATCTTCTGTTTTCGGCGCTTCCGAGGAACAACCCCAAACAGCAAAAAGGGCAATAAAAACGACAATCATCAATTTACGCATAACAATCCTTTCTTTTCTCTTTTAATTTAAAAATTAATCTTTGCCCTGAGGCAAAGAGTCTAATCAACTTGGGATTAACCTGATCAACCCATCCGATGAAAACATCGGTCGCGGTCATCAACCTCAAACTATTTCTTTTTACTTGCCTTGGGCGCTGCGGGCTTCTTGGCTGGGGGCGCCGCGAGAGCTTTCACTTCCAGCAGTTCCACTTCAAAGACCAGCGTTGCGCCGCCGGGAATGATGGGGGGTCTGCCCTCGTCGCCGTAAGCGAGATCCGCAGGACACGTAAGCTTGGCCTTGCCGCCAACTTTCATCAGACCTACGCCTTCCGTCCAGCAGGGGATGACCTGCCCCAGAGGAAATTCCGCGGGCTCGCCGCGCTTGACGGAGCTGTCAAATTCCTTGCCGTCAATCAAGGTGCCGGTGTAGTGCACTTTAACGGTGTCCGCGGCTTTAGGCTGAACGCCGGTCCCGGCTTTGATTTGCTGATAAATAAGGCCGGATGCCGTTTTCTCGGCGCCTTTTTCCTTGGCGGCATTCTCTAAATAGGGTTTGGCCAGCTCTTTTTGTTTTTGCGAGGCAACCTTTGTCCGCGCCTGGACAAGCGCATTGATGTTTTGCCCATAGGCTTCCGGTTCGGCAATTAGTTTTTTACCGGCGGCAACGTCGGAAATGCCCTCCTTGACAAATTCGTACTCCTCGGCAGACAGGTTGAAAATGGCCATTTGTCGTGTCATATGAACACCCAACGCATAGAGGGTTTTCTGGTCTTCAGTCTGAGGTTGGGCGGCCCAAGCCGGAACAGCCAGAAGTAAAACAAAAACAATAAGCATTAACTTTCGCATAACAATCCTTTCTTTCTACATGATATTTCAAATTGATTTTTACGAGCAGGACAAAAAATCTACCCGAAGCGGGTAAACTCTGTTCTGGTAAATATTTCATCAAGGAGTTGCACGACAACGTCGTCACCCTTTTTAATGAAAGAAACATTTTCACCCAGAACAATGAAGGCATTGGCCGCCACCATCGATTTCAGCATACCTGACCCTTGTTCTCCTGTCACTTTCGCAATATAAACATTGCCTTTTACGTAAACAATAGCCCGGATAAAATTTTTAACGCCGGTGCTCTTCTTGATATCCTGCGCATTTACCGCCGTGAGCGTCTGACGGAATATTCGGGTGTGTCCCTGCATTTTCAATAGATAGGGACGGACAAACTGTTCAAAGGACACCATGGCGGAAACCGGGTTGCCGGGCAGACCGAACAGCGGCACGCCGTCGATAGAACCAAAAGCCAGCGGTTTGCCGGGTCGCATGGCCACTTGCCAGAAGTGCATGGCGTTACCGATGTCGCCCATCACATCCTTGACAAAATCATAATCGCCGACCGAGACGCCGCCGGAAGAAAGGATAACGTCGGCGTGTCGCGCCACCCGAAATTTTTCCACAAGCTCTTCTTTTTTATCGCGGCCGATACCCAACATAATCGGAATGCCGCCGCAATCAAGAACCTGCGCGGCAAGCGAATAGCTGTTGGAGTTGACAATTTTACCGGGCGGCGGGTCGGTCGAAATATCAACCAGTTCGTCGCCGGTGGAAAGAATCGCCACACGCGGCTTCTGATAAACACCGACAAACGCCTTTCCCAGCGCAGCCAGCATACCGATATGTCCCGGACGCAAAACACTGCCCGCCGCAATGACGCGTTCTTCTTTTCGCACATCTTCACCGGTAAAACGGACATCCAATCCTTTGGGGGCGGCCACTTTAATCAGAATCGTTTTCCCCTTCTCTTCGGTATCTTCACGGCGAACAACTGCGTCCGCGCCCTTGGGGATCGATGCGCCGGTCATAATGCGCGCCGCCTGGCCTTCCTTTAGTGTTTTGCGGGGAATGCTGCCCGCCGCAACGGTTTCAATCACCTTGAGTTCCACGGGCTTTCCGGCTTTTACACCTTTCGTGTCAAAAGACCGCACAGCGTAACCATCCATCGCGGAATTAGCGGCGGAGGGAATATCACGCGGGGCAATGATATCCTCACCGATCACCCGACCGCAGGCTTCCAGAATATCCACTTTTTCCAGTCCCAGCGGGCGGCAACCGACCAGAATGGTTTGAAGCGCTTCTTCCACAGAAATCATTTTTTTATTGTCTCCATTGCTCTTTACGAATGCACCTTATCAAAGACGGATATGTTGTCAATGAAAAAGGCGAGGGGCGCGGAGGATGAGTGAGGGGTGATGGGTAACAGCCCTTGGCTGATAGCGCTATGCCCTTCCCTTCGACAGTGCCGGTCCTTGTCATCCTGAGCTTGTCGGAGGATAAGGATGTCGAAGGGCTCATGGTGACAAAAGGAATGGCCGGGCCGGGTGTTCCCCATGCCCGGCCTGAAGCAGTCCCGTAAGTTTATTCCTGAACAACACTAATGAAATCAGACACTAATAGCTAACGGTGACGGTCTCCAGTTTTTCGCCAAACTTGTTTCCCGTGCGATAGACACAGGCACAGCCATGGGTGATGCCCTGAGAAGTACGGCAACTATTCACAGCACCTATTCTTACTGTGTACTGCAGATAATAGGTCCCCGGAGGAACGGAAAGGTTGAATCGGGCGGAGCCGTTTCCGCTGGAATTGGTTTTCACCCCGCCAAAATCATAAGCAATGACGAAAGCGCTTTTTCCATCCCGGTTCACCACTCCTTCACCGCCTACCGCCCAGCCTCCGAAACCGGAAACATTGGGGCGGGCCATAAAATTCGATGGATTAAATAAATGGACCCCAACGGTAAATTCATGGTTCGGCATAGCTCCGGAAAGATGGACGGTCACCTCCATATTATTCGCCGTCTGACCGTTCAAAACCGACCAGTTGACCTGACCGAAAGACAGGGGCTGATTGAAGATGTCCCAGCCGGGTGTCAGCGGTGCCTGACCGGTCACGACCCTCTGACCCTGTCCGCCCTTAAACACCATCATATTGATGTTGCTCGACGGTTGATCCAGAGGGACCACCTGCCTGGCCATATTGTCATAGGTAATTTCCAGCATTGTTTTTGATTGTGGCGGGATATCGCTTCCATTGCCATAGGCCATGCCGCTCCACAGCGTTAAAAAAATTCCACAAAACAAACACACGATAATTCTCGTCACTCCCGATGAAGATAATTTTCTTCTGCTCATGACCTTTCCTCCCGTTCACAAATAGGTTAGTTTGCTTCTGCGACATGACTTTCATCCTGCTTTGAAAAGCATAATATTTAAAAAATAATTTTGTGTCAATGCCGTTTTGGCGATGGGCTATAGGTTATAGGTAATGGGTTTTAGGAACATACCTCTCACCTATTGCCTATTGAAGTAAATGAACATTTGCGCTAGTGAAAGGGGGGATGAAATAGAAGGAAATAATTTAGGACACCACAACGACAAAAAATCCGTAAAATGCTGGTGGTATCTTAACCACCTGTTTAAACTGTTTGGTTGGTTTGATTTCATTGAGAAAAATTATCGATAAAAAAATTATCCACGACGCCCCGCCTGTACGGGAGCTCCTGGAACTGATCAAAAAAGAGACGCCTGTTATTGATGTTCAAGGGCTCATAGGCGCCGCGTGTCCGTTTCTGACCGCGCTTTTGTTTGATCGTCTGCACACACCCATCACGGTCATTTGTCCCACGGCCAGGGAAGCCGCCGCGTTCGCCCGCGATCTGGCCCTCTTCCTGGGAGAAAATAATGTCCTGCATTACCCGCCGCTGGATTTTCTTTCCATCGATATGTTTGCCCTGCAACGGGAAGAAGAACTGGCGCGTCTGAATGTGCTGACCCAGCTACAGGTGGACAGCCGTAAGATCATCGTAACCTGCCTTGCGGCCTGCATGCAAAAAGTCATGCCGTTTGCCGATTTTCAGCAGTACCTGAAAATTCTCTCCAAGGGCGATACGCTCCTGATGGAGGAGTTCCCGGCCCGGCTCCTGGCGGGCGGCTATCAAAGGGTATCGCTTGTGGAAAACCCCGGTGAATTCAGCCTCCGCGGCAATATTCTGGATATTTTCCCACCCACCGAAACAGCAGGACTTCGCCTGGAAATGATAGGCGACGAGATTGAAACAATCCGTCGCTTTGACTGCTCATCCCAACGCTCAGGCCTTGCCGTTGATGCTTTCGTTCTGGGGCCCGCCGGTGAAATTCTGATCGACGAAGCAAGTCTGAATCGCGCCGTCAGCAATGTTAAACGCCGCGCCGATGATCTGGACCTTTCACGCGATCTACGCAAAAGGCTTTCGGAAACGCTCCGACAGCAATCCGCTACGTCCGTCAACCCGATTTTCCTGCCCCTGTTTTATGAAGACTATGACGAGCAGGGCGGCATCACGTTGCAAAAGCTTTCCAATGTTTTTGATTACCTCCCGCAAAATGCTCTGATTGTGCTCAACGATCCGCTGGCGATTGAGCAGGCCGCGCAAAACGCCGCAGACAACATCGACAAGATGCTCTACAAG
The DNA here is from genome assembly GCA_903904655.1 of uncultured delta proteobacterium. GTDB lineage: Bacteria > Desulfobacterota > Syntrophia > Syntrophales > Smithellaceae > UBA8904. The sequence continues at coordinate 9,496 of CAIVDK010000053.1, forward strand.
GCTAAAGCCGGCGGC
>CAIVDK010000054.1 GCA_903904655.1 uncultured delta proteobacterium
CCCGCCGGAGCGCGGATGAAGTATCGCTCGAATATTCCTAAATATTCGGAATTCGTTTTTGAAAACGTGGATGCCTCTTTTGCTCGACGCGCCATGACCCTGAAAGACGCAGGAAAAAACAACATCATTGTGGCAGGTCTGTCTTACGGCCAGGGATCGTCGCGCGAACATGCCGCCATCTGCCCTATGTATCTGGGCGTCCGCGCGGTCTTGGTCAAATCGCTGGAAAGAATCCACGCCGCCAATCTGATCAACTTCGGCATCCTGCCTTTGACATTCCTCAATGAGCGTGACTATGACGCCATAGACCAGGGCGATGATCTGGAAATTACCGAGGCCCGAACAGCCATTCTGGAAGGGAAAAACCTTATGGTAAAAAATACGACCAAAGGCACATCTTTCCCGGTGAGCTGCGCATTATCGTCAAGACAAAAGCAAATCATTCTGGCCGGCGGCGCGCTCAACGTCCGCAGCCACCCATAAAACGGATAGGGAGTAACATTTTTACATGACAAAAAAAATCAAAGTAAAGACAACCCTCGTCGAAATGGACGGCGATGAAATGACCCGCATCATGTGGCAGATGGTGAAAGACAAACTGCTCTTTCCCCATCTGGATATGGATATTGACTACTATGATCTGCACGTTAAATATCGCGACGACACGGATGACAAAGTAACCTTTGACGCCGCCCGCGCGATTCAGAAATACGGCGTCGGCATTAAATGCGCTACCATTACGCCCAATGAAGACCGCGTCAAGGAATACAGTTTAAAAAAAGCTTGGAAGAGCCCCAACGGCACTATTCGCGCCATACTGGACGGCACAGTCTTCAGAAAACCTATCCTCGTCAATAATATTAAACCGAGCGTTTCATCCTGGAAAAAACCGATTACCATCGGTCGTCACGCTTACGGTGATGTTTATGACAATTTCGAAATGAATATTGAACAGGCAGGCAAACTGGAAGTCGTGTTCACGCCCGCCAACGGCGGCAGACCACAGACCACATTGGTGAAAGACTTCCCGTCGGCAGGCATTGTTCAAATCAACCATAACCTGGAACAATCTATTTTGAGTTTTGCTCAAGCCTGCTTCACTTACGCGCTCGACGAAAAAATCGACGTGTGGTTTTCCACCAAAGACACTATTTCTAAAAAATATGACGCCGGATTCCGCGATATCTTTGATCGGGAATTTACAAAAGACTGGAAAGATAAATTTGCGAAGGCCGGAATCGAATACTTCTTCACACTGATCGACGACGCGGTCGCGCGCATTATGAAAACAGAGGGCGGTATTTTGTGGGCACTGAAAAATTATGACGGCGATGTGATGTCGGACATGATTGCATCCGCCAGCGGATCTCTCGCTATGATGACGTCGGTACTGGTTTCACCCAACGGATGGTTTGAATACGAAGCCGCGCACGGCACAGTGCAGAAGCACTACTACAAGCACTTAAAAGGCGAGGAAACCTCCAGTAATTCGATGGCGCTCATTTTTGCCTGGACCGGCGGCCTGCGCAAACGCGGTGAGCTGGACGGAACGCCGGATGTCGTGCGCTTTGCGGATATGCTCGAAAAGGCTGCTCTGGAAACCATCGAAGCCGGCATCATGACCGGCGACTTGCTGTTGCTGGCCAAAAAGAAACCTTCCAACAGAAAAGTCAACACAGAAGGGTTCATCGATGCCATCGCTGTAACATTAAAGAAAATACTGAATGATTAAGTGCGCAGAAAAGTTATTACCCAATCTGCTGGATTTCACCCTGGAAGAAATGGAAGAATTCATCGCTTCCTCCGGCAAGGAAAAGTACCGCGCCAGGCAGATGATGAAATGGCTGCATCAATCCGGCAGCGCGTCTTTTGATACCATGACCACTCTCTCACGGGACTTCCGGGAAAAGCTATCCGCCAGCGCCCGGATTTACAGACCGGAAATTGTCAAAATCCAGAAATCACAGGATGGCACGCAAAAAGCACTCCTGCGGCTGGAAGACGGCCTCTTCATCGAAAGTGTGCTCATTCCCGGGAAAAGCCATTGGACCATTTGCCTTTCCACACAAGCCGGTTGCGCGATGGGCTGCGAATTTTGTCTGACGGCGCGTCAGGGATTCAATCGTAACTTAACGCCGGCGGAAATTGTCGGGCAATTGATTACCCTAAAGCACGAAGCACCGGAAGGCAGCGCCATTAATAACATTGTGATGATGGGCATGGGCGAGCCGCTGAGTAATTATGCAAACACGCTTAAGTCGATCCAAATCCTAACCTGTGATTTCGGTCTGGGGATGTCCAACCGCAGAATAACGGTTTCCACCTGTGGACTTGCGCCACAAATCGTCCAACTGGGCAAAGACATCTGCATCAACCTGGCAGTATCCCTAAACGCGCCCGATGATGAAACCCGAAATCAACTCATGCCGATTAATAAAAAATATCCACTGCAAACGCTGCTGGAGGCCTGTAAGAAATACCCTATGCCGGGACGGCGTCTGCTCACTTTTGAATATATCCTTATTGACGGCGTGAATTCATCACGAGCGGACGCAGATAAACTGGCCACGCTTCTGAAAGATCAGCGCTGCAAATTGAATCTGATTGTCTTTAACGAATACCCCGGATCACCGTTTAAATCGCCATCCTTAAAAGATGTGGAAGCCTTTCAGCAAATTCTGCTGGACAGGCATTTTACCACCATGCTTCGCAAAAGCAAAGGTAGCGACATCCTCGCCGCCTGCGGTCAGTTGAGCGGCGCTTTCGGAACCTGATGCGTTGTTTATTTGTGGTATTAAAGCATTGAAATCTGCCGAAAAAAACAAAAAATCTGAATTAAGTGTCCCCCAAAGCCCCGTCCATCTTTTTCAGTTCCTCCGGTAGTTTCTCCACTTCCGGGCCCTGATAAATAACGTCTTCCTTATAAAGTGTGTCGATCTCCTCTTCTGAATATCCCAGTACCGTCGAGAGGACTTGCCGATTGTGCTCTCCCAGGAAAGGGGCGTATCCCCTGATGGCGGCAGGGGTTTCGGAGAATTTCAGGGGACTGCCGTACATCGTGACGGGTCCCAAAAAAGGCTGAAGCATAGGAATCCGCATTTCCCGTGCCCCGATATGAGAATCTGTTGTGGCCAGTTCCTCTATGCTTTTCACTCGGGAGCAGGGAATCCCCGTCTCATCCAACTTCCTCTCGGCTTCCTCCACTGAATCCTGGGACATGACCCAGCCTTCGAGGGCATCATGCACGAGATTAACGTTTTCGCTCTTGCAGCGGGCGGCCAGATCTATGGTTCGGGGGTCGGTTTTCAGCCATTCATATCCCGGTCCCATGAGATCAACCAACTCGGACCAGCGGTTATCCGAGAGGAGAGCGATCGAGATGGAGCCATTCTTTCCTGTGTAAACGCCTTATGGTGACGAGGTTGGGCTTTTTTGTGACGTTCGAGGCATGATAAAAGGGGTACCCACGGCCTCACTGATCCAATAGGAAGGGAAAGAGGTCTCGTGGATCGAGAAAAGACAGTCCACCAGGGAAATATCGATATTTTGCCCCTGCCCCGTGATCATACGGTGAACTAAGGCCGCCAGCATCGCCGTACAAGCATGCATCGAAGCCGTCGTATCACCAATCGCCACGGGGGCCCCTACATGCGTCGACGTCAGTCCTACCCATCCGCTTGCTGCTTGCGCGATCGCGTCATAACCAGGTTTATGCGTATTCGGACCCCAGTGCCCCCAAGCCGATATGGAGCAATAGATGATGTCGGGCTTGATCTTTTTCACCAATTCATAATCCAGATGCAGTCTTTCCATGACGCCGGGGGCAAAGTTTTCGATGATAATATCGCTTTTCTTGATCAGGCCATGGATCAGCTCTATCCCTTTGGGATGTTTGAGATTGATACACAAGCTTTTCTTCCCCCTATTAAGGTGAAGGTGGTAGGAACACTGGACAACACCATTCTTCTCCACCTGCAGAGCTTGATGCCGTTCGTTAGTCCCTTTTTTAAAATGCTCAATTTTGATGACGTTGGCACCCATATCGGCCAATGTCTTCGTTGCGTGAGGCCCCGCCAACACCTATGTGAAATCCAAAACGTTTACATGGGGAAGCGGACCTGGTTTCAGGGTTTTCATGATAGACATCTCCTGTTGGTTATTGCTGCATGCTTATAGATACGGCCGATCTGTATCTTGAAGCAATATGCATTACCATTTCAAACGAATACTAAACGCATTCTTCCAATGGAAATGTAAAAGCCCGCAATCCGGCACGCGGCTGCTCTACTCTTAGCCTCCGCACAAGCTCGATAAGTTTCTGAATCTCCTCGTCCGGCACAGCCAGCATCAGGGTGTTGTTCCTACCCGGCCAGAAGTGCGTGTCCAGTTTGGGTTCACTTTCCTGGCCTTCACCCGTCGCGCCGTGAATTTTCGTATAAGATTTATAACCCGCCTCTTTAAAAGCAGCTAAAACGCTTTCATCGGAGGTTTCGGCGTAAACAACAAGAAACATTTTCATACGGTTACCCCTCAGCGTAACAATATATTATTTTGCTGCAAGTTTTTCTTTTCTGCTTTTCCGGGTTTTGAATTTTTCCTTCCAGTCGTCAAAGATATCATAAGCAGACGGAATAACTATCAACGTCAAAACGAGTGATGTTAAGAGTCCGCCAATAACCGAAATACCCATTGGAGAACGTGTTTCCGCGCCCTCTCCCACACCCAGAGCAATCGGCAGCATGCCGAACACCATGGCAAACGTCGTCATGAGAATCGGCCGCATCCGGACAGGCCCCGCCAGAAGGATCGCTTCACGGCGCGACATCCCGCGTCCGCGTAAAATATTGGTATAGTCCACGAGCAAAATAGCATTCTTTTTTACGAGGCCCATGAGCAGAATCAGGCCGATAAAACTGAAAACGTTCAGCGTCTTACCGGTGATAAACAAGGCGCCAAAGGCTCCGACAAAAGAAAGCGGCAGGGAAAGCAAAACTGTAATCGGATGAACAAAACTTTCAAATTGCGCAGCCAGAATCATATAAGCCATGATAACACCCAGCATCAGGGCAAAAAGCAGATAACCAAAAGATTCCTGCATGGTGTCAGCCATTCCCTGATATTTGGGTAAATAATCCGACGGCAATATTTTAGCAGCAATGGAATCCAGTTCGTCTTTGGCCTGGCCCAGAGGTTTTCCCTCCAGAGAAGCAAATATGGTAATGGCTCTTTGCCGGTCAACACGGTTGATGACGCTGGGGCCGGTGCCTTCCTCCACCTTGACCACATTGGCCAGTTCAACGAGTTTCCCATCGCGGGCGCGCACAGAAATGCGCTGCATACCACTGGCACTTTCCCGATCCTGAGGATTTAATCTAACCCTGAGATCATAACGCTTTCCTTTTTGCTCGTCTTTATAGCGGGCGATATCCAATTCCCCGCTGATCAGCAGATTAATGGCCTCGGCAACGGTTGCCACGTCCACACCCAGATTCGCCGCCCGGTCACGATCAATGTAAACCTTGAATTCCGGCTTGCCCACTTCCAGAGATGTATCCACATCCACGATCCCCGGCAACCTGGAAAACTCTGCGGTTACCTGCTTTGCATATTTCTGTAATGCAGCGAGGTCCTGTCCGCGAATGCTGTATTGAATCGGCACCTGTCTCTGACCGCCTCCCACAACCGAAATATCTTCCGCGGACACTTTCAACCCCGGAATCTGCCGCAATTTGATTCGTGCTATTTTTTTAAGTTCTTCCTGATTTCTTTTGCGCTCCGCCTTCGGATGCAGGTTGAGAATCATCAAGGCTCGATTGGTATACCCCCCATATCCCTGGACGTAATAGACCGATTTTATTTCCGGAATTTCCTGCATCAGGGTTTCCGTCTTCCCCAGGTATTTTTCAATCTGATCGACGGAATAATCAATCGGCGCTTCCATGCGAATCATAAAGACGCCCTGATCTTCAGGCGGCGTAAATTCCTTTCCGATGAATGCCGTAAGCCCGAGGCTCAAAATAAATATGATCATGGCGGCCACAAGCACCGTCTTGCGATAGCCTAATGTAAACTCCAAAGCCGTCCGGTAAAACGATTCCAGTTTTTTATAATAATGCTCCATCCGATCGCCGATTTTTGTCCAAATGTGTTTTTTGCTTTCTTTGCCGCTACTGCCGCTGATACCTGCGGCCAAAAGATTGGGGTTGGATTTTTTGTGGGATTTGAGAAAAATAGATGCCATCATCGGTGTCAACGTAAAGGAAACGAGCAGCGAAACCAGAATAGCGAAAATGATCGTCAAGGCAAACTGGAGGAAAAACCTGCCGATGATCCCTTTCATAAAAGCAACGGGCAGGAAAATACCCACAATGGCAAACGTCGTGGCCATAACCGCCAGGCCGATTTCCGACGTGCCAAAAGTCGCCGCCTCGCGCGGCTCCATACCCTCTTCCACGTGACGGTAGATATTTTCAATAACAATAATCGCGTCGTCAATCAGCAAACCCACCGAAAGCGATAGTGCCAGCATCGTCATATTGTTAAAGGTAAAGCCGAAAGCATTGATCAACGCAAACGTCGAGATGACGGACACAGGCAGAGCAACGGCACTGATTAAAGTTGTGCGTATATTCTTAAGAAAAATAAATACGGCCAGGATGGCAAAAATACTGCCGATGATTAAGTGGAACTGCACTTCCGTGATCGAACGCACAACGAAAAGCGACTGATCCATGGCAATATTGACTTTCATTCCCGGAGGCAGTGTCTTGTTGATTCTTTCCATATCCAGTTTGACGCGGTTGGCCACTTCTACCGTATTGGTTCCCGACTGTTTCTGAATCGCCATACCAACGGCCGGGATGAGGTTGAAACGCGCCAAAGACCTTTTTTCCTCCATGCCGTCTTCCGCCTTGCCGATATCCCGGACACGGACCGGCGCGCCTTTGTAGTAACTGATGATCAAGTCATTGAAATCAAGGATTTTGGCAAACTCACCCTTAATTCGGACTGTGTATTCTTTTGTCTGCGTTTCAATGCGACCGCCCGGCAACTCGATATTTTCACGTTTCAAGGCCAGAACTACGTCGCCCGGAGATACCTGATGGGCCTGCATTTTCGCGGCATCCAGCCAGATGCGCACCTGCCTGAGACGCAGACCGTAGAAAATGACATCACCGACGCCATTAATGCGCTGCAATTGTTCTTTTAGGACTTCATCGGCGTAAGTGGAAAGATCACGCACCGACCGGTCCCCGGAAAGATTCAGAAACAGAATCGGCGATGCATCGGGGTCAACCTTGGCAATCCTGGGTTCTTCAATATCGGCGGGCAATTTGTTTCGTATGCCGGATACTTTTTCACGCACATCCTGAACGGCTTGGTCGATATTCCTCTCCAGAACAAATTCGATGGTCGTACGCGACATGCTTTCGTAGCTTGTGGACGTAATGCTCTTGACCCCGTTAATGGTATTGACGGCGCCTTCAATACGGTCGGTGACATCGACATCCATGACGTCTGGACTGGCGCCTTTCAATGTTGTCGTAATGGTGACAATGGGAAAATCAATCTTGGGGAAAAGATCAACACCAATGGAAGGATAACTGACAATGCCCAGCACCACCAGGGCCATAATAACCATCGTGGCAAAAACAGGCCGTTTAACGGAGGTATCAGCGAGCCACATTGACTTTCACCCCTTCCGACAAATTGTTCTGGCCGACCACGACGACCTGCTCTTTTTCTTTGAGGCCTTCAGGAATTTCCACATATTCGCCGTATTTGTTACCCGTTTTGATAATTCTTTCCTGCGCTTTATTGCCGTTAACCACAAAAATTCGGATCGTGGACCCGTCATACAGAAGCGATGTGATGGGGACAACCACCACATCACGCGCCGCCTGAGTAAATATCTGTACCCGGGCAAAATATCCCGGTTTCAACACATGATTAGCATTGGGAACCATAGCCTCCGCCTGCAGCGTCCGCGTTCTTTCCTCCACATTCGGATAAAGCAAACTGACCTTGCCCTTGAATTGCTTACCGGGAAAAGCATCGACGGTAAAACTAACTTCCTGTCCAATTTTTAACCCGGCAACATCTTTTTCACTGACGGTAAAATTAAGCTTCAGCGGATTGATTTTAATCAACTGCAGAAGCGGTGTCCCGTTGCGGACATAATCGCCCACGGAAACTTTCTTTTCCTTCACCGCGCCGACAAGCGGCGAATAAATTTTGGTCCGGACGAGCTTCTCGCGTGAAATCGCCAGGGTTGCTTTTACCCTTTCCAGTTCCGCTTCCGCCAGCGCCACTCGTGTGGATATGTCATCGAATTGCTGCTTGGTAATAAGTTCTTCCTGGTACAGGGCATCTTTTCTCTTATATTCGGCCTTAGCATTAGCCAGAGAAGCTTGTGCCTGTTTGAGCGCGGCTTCCGATCTCTTCCAGTCCAACTGGTAATCGGTCTCGTTGATTTCCGCCAGAAGCATTCCCGAGCCGACGGCTGTTCCCTCTTTCACCATAATCTTTTTAATAAGGCCGTCCACTTCGGAGCTGACCATGACCTCTTCATCGGCTTTCAGCGTCCCGGTCGTCTCCAGGTAGGGTTGAACTTTTTTTACTTCCGAGGGCCAGACACGCACATTCACCATTCTCTCCGGCTCCGCTTTCTTTTCCTTTTGACAAGCGGTTAAAGGAAAAATGCCAAGCACGATCAAAACCGCTGCTACCAAGACCTTGGCGATCGACCGTCTGGACATCGCGTTATCGGAATAAGTTGTTTTCTGAACCCCCATTGATTCTATCCTCCTCGTGACATGCTCGCGCACATTGATGCGTCAAATACCCTCATTAATAAATTGTAACAGTGTACCGCTTGATCTTCTGACCTTCAAATGCGCCAGTTGATAGCCGTATAAAGCTTCAGCCACATTCTTTTCCGATGATAAAAGAAGGGAATTGGCATCCATAACATCCAGACTCGTTACCAGGCCGTTTTCGTACTGTCTTAAGACGGCATTGTAATTATCCTCGGCAAAAACGAGTTGATCCTCCAGAAATTTCAGCGCGCCTTTTTGTGTTTCCAAATCCAGATAAGCGCCCTCTAGTTCAATCGTGATATTTTTCCTAAAATCTTCATAAGCCAGGCGCGCCTGCCGCTCTTTAGCCCTGGCTTCCTTGAGTTCCGCCACCCTCAAGCCGCCCTCAAAAAAAGGAAACGTCAGCGACACGCCGGCCAAAACATTTTCCCGGTTGAATGTTCCGGCCATAGGATATTGATCCGCACCGTTATAAATGGCAAACAACCCCACATTAGGCCAGAAGGCGCCTCGGGCATATTTCACCTGTTGCTCGGCCATTTGCGTCTGCATATCATAACTTTTTAAATCAGATCTTGCGATCAAGGCCGTCTCGCGTAATTTTTCAAACTGATTAAAATTGGATGAGGGAATTTCTTCATCTTTCACCCGGAAGGTATCTTCAATGCCCGTGATGCGGATCAGCTGAGCGCGCGCCAGCTTGAGCGCATTAGTCGCTCGAAGGTAATCGGCGCGGGCACCCGATAATTCACCGTCAGCCCGCAAGAGCGCGGTTTTGGTCGCTTCGCCGACCTTCACTCTCTTTTCTGCGGAATAACGGTATTGCGTGAGCCTCTCTACGTTGGCCGCCGCGATTTCAAGGGCTTTTTTCGCTTTGAGAACATCATAATAGGAAGACGAAACAGCAAGGACAAAATCCGATTTGGCGGCATCCAGATCAAACTCGCTTTTCGTAATAGACTGTCCGGCAAATTTCAACGCATCCAGCTCGCGCGCGGAGAGAGAAAAAACCTGATCCGCGCGAACTCCCCACGTTCCGGAATCATTAGGCTGAATGAGGACAGTACTGTAAGCAGGAGGTGATCCGTATTTGTTTTCCGTGAAATGGCTATACGTGCCGAACGCCGTTACCCTGGGCATTAAAACCGCCCAGGCCTTATTCTTGCCCATCTGCGAGATATAGAGGTTTTCCTGGGCATACTTTATTTTTTCGGAATTTTTCAGCGCCTGCTGGTACAGATCTTTTAAGGCATAGTCCTGCGCCTGTCCGGCAGACGTGGACATAAGGACGACGGCAAACAGAATCATCAGCCATGACCATACTTTCTTCATTCTCAAAAATCCTTTCCTTGTCACAAAAGATCTTAACTATCGGCTGATGACGCCCATCGCTCTTTGCAGGCGGGCATAAGAAATATTGTAATCAGCCAAAGCATTCGCATACTCTGATTTAGCCCGGGTAAGAAGCGTTTGAGCATCAAGCACTTCCGTTGAACGCGCCACCCTTTCTTTATAACGGGCTTCAGAAATCCGGAAATTCTCCTCGGCCTGATCGATCACTTTTTGCGAAACGGCGATTTGGCTTTCGGCTTCCTGTAGCAGGAGATATGCATTCTTAATCTCCAACGCAATCTGGTCGTTTAACTCCTTGGCTTGATCAATGGCCTGATTTTCCATGGCTCTTCCGGCATCAACCCGAAATTTCGTCTTCCCCCATTCCCAAAAATTCCAACTGGCCAAGGCCATCACCTGCCAGCTTTCCATGTTTTTATATTCGGTGCCGGAAACGGATGGGGTATCGCCAAATCGCGTATAATTACCGACAAGGCTGACTGAGGGAAAGAATTCACTTTGCGCGGCACGGACCACATGGCCTGCCTGCTCGGCCTTGAGTGCGGAGATCTTGAGCTCCGGTCGATGCTGCCTGGCGATCTCCAGACAGTTCTGAAATGATTGATTGAGCGGTTTATAGTCGAGAACATCAACAACTTCCACGGGCAATAATAATTCCCGTTTTAAAACGGTATTCAAACGTGCTTTCGCCAGTTCCACAGCATTTTGCGCTCTGACCAGCGCCTGCTTGCCATTGGCCAGTTCTACCTCAGCTTGCAGCAGGTCATTTTTGGGGATCAAACCGACCTGATAGAAATTCTGCGCGACATCACGATGCGCGGCCAGCATTCCTACCGCCTGGCGCGACGTGTCCCAGAGCCTTTGCATCCGCAAAATGTTGTAATAGGTAATTTTAACGTCCTGAACCACATCCTGGGACTTAGCCGTCTCTTCAACAAGAGCGGCTTTCTCAGCTATTTTACTGGCCTGATAGTTGGCCAGTATTCCCCCACCGGCAAAAAGCGGCTGACGGGCTTCGATGACCCAGTTATAATTATTGATCGTTCCGGTGGTCATGTTACTGGCGGGAATCGCAGGAATAGGAGGATTCGCAGGGATTCCTGAAAAGTAAAAGCTTGGTTCTTCATTGAGGCGCGTATAGCTGTATGACGTGCTTAATCTGGGCAGAAATCCGGTCATCGCCTCCCGCTTCCTGGCTTCGGCTCCCCTTGCTCCTTCTTTGGCGATATGAATCACCAAACTGTTCTTGAGCGCAATGGAAATACTCTCTTCAAGCGTTAAAGGCTGGACCGCTCTGATGGATACAGGAAGAAATAACAAGACAGCAAACGTCACTGCCAGTATACACCGGATTTTAATTGTCATGTTTCTTCACTCCACTCAAAAACATGTCTAAGATCATTTCTTTTGGGAAATAAACTTATCATACGGATTTTTGGCTGATTTAACTTCCTGCTCAATGGATGCATACATCATGGTCAATTTTTTAATGACTATGCTTGTATAAAGATGTTCCTTATTTGTCAAGAATTTCATAGAGAAATTAAACTGGAGGCTCTATGGAGTCTTTTGAGTTACAAAAGCCGTTCCGAAAACTTATCCGCCGATATTTTCAAACAGTACGGTTGAAAGATACCGCTCTCCGGCGTCCGGCAGGATTACAACTATTGTCTTGCCTGCAAACTCATCTCGCTTAGCCAATCTCACAGCAACTGCTGCGGCTGCACCGCAGGAAATACCAACCAGCATGCCTTCTTCCTTAGCTAACCTGCGGGCGAATTCGACTGCTTCGGCACTGTCCACTTGTTCCACACGATCGACAACCGATAAATCCAGCGTATCGGGAATGAACCCCGCGCCGATTCCCTGAATTTTATGCGGCCCTGGTTTCAAATCCTCTCCAGCCAATTTTTGGCTGATCACCGGGCTTTCTTTGGGTTCCACAGCAACGGAAATGATTTTCCTGCCCATTTTATTTTTAATGTAACGGGAGATGCCGGAAATTGTTCCGCCAGTGCCAACTCCGGCAACCAGAACATCAATAGTACCTTCCGTATCATTCCAGATTTCCGGTCCGGTTGTTTTTTCGTGAATCGCCGGGTTAGCCGGATTTTTGAACTGCTGCGGCAGACAATATTTCTTTGGATCGGATGCGGCAATGGCTTCCGCTTTATTGATTGCGCCTTTCATGCCTTCCGCGCCGGGCGTAAGGATAAGATTGGCTCCAAAGGCCGCAAGGACTTTCCGGCGTTCAATACTCATCGTCTCCGGCATGGTCAGCGTAAGCCGATAGCCGCGCGCCGCCGCCACATAAGCCAGAGCAATACCTGTGTTACCGCTGGTCGGCTCGATGATTTCCACACCGGGCTTAAGCAGCCCTTTTTCCTCGGCATCCCAGATCATGGCTGCCCCAATCCGGCACTTCACGGAATAAGCAGGATTGCGGCCTTCGATCTTTGCTAGGACAGTTGCCTTCGCGCCGTCCGTCACATGGTTTAACCGGACCAGCGGTGTATTGCCGATGGATTGTGAATTGTCTGTATATATTTTTTTCATGGCCTGTCTCCTGTTTCGTAACGTTTGCACAACTTGTTTTTTATTTTCAAATAATTCACTTCATGTCTATGAATGCTTCCCCTCCCCCTCTAGGGGAGAGGGAATTACGGAGCTAAATTTTATCCAACGCCTGCTCAATATCCGCCAGAATGTCGTCGATATGCTCAATCCCAATTGACAAGCGAATAAAATCAGGCGTGACACCTGTGGCCAACTGTTCTTCCGGCGACAGTTGTTGATGCGTTGTGGATGCAGGATGAATCGCGAGCGTCTTGGCATCGCCGATATTAGCCAGATGCGAAATCAGTTGCAGAGAATTAATAAATTTCTTTCCAGCTTCAATGCCACCCTTCACGCCAAAACCCATAATTGCACCAGCGCCTTTGGGCAAATATTTTACCGCTCTGTTGTTTTCCGGACTCGACTTGAGCCCCGGATAATTCACCCAACTCACTTTAGGGTGTTTTTCCAGATATTGAGCTACCGCCAGCGCGTTCTCACAATGACGAGGCATTCTCAAATGCAGAGTTTCCAGTCCCTGAAGAAGTAGAAAAGAATTAAACGGCGACAGAGCCGGACCCAGATCACGCAAGAGAATAACGCGCGCCTTGAGAATGTAAGCCAAATTGCCCATGGGTTTTAATGCCTCAACAAAATTCAAGCCGTGATAACTCGGATCGGGATCCGCAATGAGCGGAAACTTCCCATTCGTCCAGTCAAATTTTCCAGAGTCAACAATAACGCCACCCAGCGATGTGCCGTGACCGCCAATAAATTTGGTCGCAGAATAAACAATGATATCCACACCGAAATCAAAAGGCCGCAGCAAATAAGGAGACACGGTGTTGTCCAGAACAAAGGGAATACCGTGTTTGTGCGCCATCGCGGCGATGCCCGCCAGATCAGCCACATCCATTTTAGGATTCCCGATGGATTCCGCATAAACAGCTTTTGTCTTCGGCGTGATAGCGGCTTCCAGCGCCTTTAAATCATTGGACTTAACAAAGTTCACTTTGATTCCCAGGCGGGGAAACGTGTAATGAAAGAACGTGTAGGTTCCGCCATAGAGATTATCCGCTGAGACGATTTCATCACCGGCCCGTGCAATATTCAGAAGAGCCAATGTGATGGCGGATTGTCCACTGGCAACCGCCAGAGCGCCAATTCCACCATCCAGAAGTGTAATTCTTTTTTCCAGCACATCTGTTGTGGGGTTCATCAGACGCGTATAGATATTGCCGAATTCGGTCAGACCGAAGAGCGAGGCGGCATGATCGGTGTCCTTAAATTGGTAGGAAGTCGTCTGATAAATGGGCACGGCCCTCGAACCGGTTGTCGGGTCCGGTTCCTGTCCACCGTGCAGCACCAGTGTTTCTATTTTTAATTGTTCATCAATTTTACTCATGTTCTTATCCCTTTC
>CAIVDK010000055.1 GCA_903904655.1 uncultured delta proteobacterium
CAGCGGAGTTCAAAGGCGGCGAATTCGGGAGAGTGACCGGTGGTGAGGCTTTCCTGGGCTGTCGTGAGATTGGCCTGCGCCTTTTCCAGCGCCAGTTTATGGCGCAACTGGGTGATCATGCCGCCGTCGCTGGGCATGTCGCGGCTGCTAGTAAAATCGGTTAGGGCCTCCCGGAGCGTATCGAGTCCGTCGCCGAATTTTGCCGATATTTTAAGCAGATTGACGCCGGGTAGGGGATAATCCGGAAGCTGATCCAGCCGCCAGGCCGCCGGTAGATCGGATTTATTGATGGCAATAAGTATCTTGCAGTCGCGGTTTTTATTTTGATTCAGAATATGCTGATCTTCTTCCGTCAGAGGTTTGCTACCGTCGAGCAGAATCACAATGACGTCGGCTTGCTCTAAATGTTCCCAAACCAGATCAATGCCTTCTTTTTCAATAGCATCCTGGGGTTTCCGGATACCGGCTGTGTCCGTCAGGTGCACGCAAAGGCCGCCCAGGGTGATCGTCTCTGTAATGAGATCCCGAGTGGTGCCGGGGATGTCGGTGACAATCGCTTTTTTCCTGCCGGTAAGGTTGTTGAGCAGGCTGGATTTACCCACATTGGGCTTGCCGGTAATGACGACGTTGATGCCCTCAGTGAATAATCGAGCCTGTCGATAGGTTGATAAAAGTAACTCCATGCCATAGATAGCCTCATGGATTTGCGGGGGAATGACGGGCGTTTCGTGTTCTGAAACGTCGTCGGTAAAATCGATGGCTGCTTCCAGCCCCGCCAGCGCGTCAATAAGCAACGTACGCAGTTCGCCGATTTTACGGCCCAGCGATCCTTTCAACTGGGCCAGTCCGATTTGATAGGCTTTTGCCGACTGGGCGGAAATCATGGCGGCGAGCGCTTCTGCCTGCGACAAATCCATTCGGCCGTTAAAAAATGCGCGCTCGGAGAATTCTCCGGGCCGGGCCGGGCGGCAGCCCAACGTCATAAGTTGTTCAAGGATGGTCTGGAGGATCAGCGGGCTGCCATGACAGGAAATTTCAAACACGTCCTCGCCGGTGAAGGATCGCGGTTTGCGCATCAGGGTTACTAACACTTCGTCCAGGATGGTTTGGCCGTCGGCTGCAACGATGTCGCCGTGATAGAAATGATGGCTCTGCCAATTACAATTTTGATGCGCGGGACGGAAAAGAAGCCGCCCCAATTCAGGGGCCATAGGGCCGCTGACTCGGATGACGCCCAATCCCGCCCTACCGAAAGGCGTGGCGATAGCTGCGATGGTGTCCGGGGCTTGCACGTTTGCGCGCGTTCCCTTCCTGTTCACGGTGGCACTTCGGCCAGTCTATTGCCGGCTTCTGGTTCTGTTCGCGCCGCCTGTATTTCCTTTTCTGGCCGGCAGAACAATGACCTTCCGATACTCGCCTTCACCGCGGCTTTTGGTGACGAGCGATTCGTCTTCCTGTAACGCCAGATGAATGATCCGGCGGTCATGAGCGTTCATATGGCTGAGCGATAGAGGCTTCTGTGTTTTTTTGACTTTATCACGAATCCGCTCGGCCATGCCAAGCAGTGATTCTTCTCTTCTTCTTCGGTATTCCTCCGAATCCACGACAATCATCTTGCGTTCAGCGTCAGATTTATTGATGGCCTTGTTTAATATGTACTGAAGCGCATCCAGATTTTGTCCGCGCCGGCCGATCAAAAGACCGCTTTCTTCGCCTGCGATGCTGAGGATAATCGTATCGTCTGTTTCGGTGGCTGTCACCTGGCATTCAAAGGTCATTTTGATTAATATGCCGGATAGCAGGTCTCTGGCTTTCAGCGCGACTGGGGTGGTAGCGGCAACGGCAACAACAGCCGGGACGGTCAGTGGCGGAGATTCCTGATGAGCCGGAGCTGCGGATGGAGCAGTCGGTTTTATCAAGATAGGTGTGAGTCGGGTGACGGGCGGTTTGGGCGCAGGCCTTGCAACCCGATGTTCAGCTTTGGATCTGGCCATATGCTTTGTCTCAGGCTTTGTCTCCTGCCTGATTTCCGGCTTCCTGTCGGGTTTTGTTTCTTGCTTTGCGCTTGGCCTTGTATCTGGTTTTACTTCAGGGCTTGAGTCAACCCGCTTTGTTTCATGCCTGACGGGCCGATGACTGTCATCCAAAGAAAAATCCATATCGAACGAAACCAGAGAGGCGCGGATCTTGGCCTTTTTGGCCATCAGGCCTAAAAAACCGTTGGAGCCTTCGGAAATAATTTCAATATTTAATTTTTCTCTCGGTACGCCGAAATCACGGCAGGCTTTTTCAATAGCGCCGTCAATGGTTTTTTCTTCTATTTCCAATATCTTTGAACTCATGTTGAACTCCGTGTTTATGGTATCACTAAGCCAGTTTTCTATTAATGTAGTATTGCTGGCCGATTTGTAAAATATTGTTGAACAGCCAGTAAATAACCAGCCCTGATGGGAAATTTAAAAAGAAAAAGGTAAAAATTACCGGCATGAGCAGCATGATTTTTTGCTGCATCGGATCGCCCATGGCGGGGGTCATTTTCTGCGAGACGAATTGTGTGGCGCCCATAATAATCGGGGTGATGTAATAGGGATCCGGGGCCGATAAATCCTGAATCCAGAAAAACAGAGGCGATTGACGCAGTTCGATGGAATACATCAGTGCTTTATACAGGCCAAAAAACACGGGAATCTGGATCAGCATCGGAAGGCAGCCGGAAAATGGATTGACTTTATGCTCGCGGTAGAGCGCCATGGTTTCAGACCCGATTTTGGCCTGATCATTCTTGTATTTTTCCTTCATCGCCTCGATTTTCGGCTGAAGCTTCTTCATCTCATTCATCGATTTGTAGCTCAGGTTGCCAAGCGGCCAGAAGATAATTTTAATGATGGTGGTCAAGATAATGATCGCAATGCCGTAGTTCAGGACGAAACCATACAGAAAGTTGAGGATCCATAAAGCGGGAATAGCCAACCATTTAAACCAGCCGAAATCGATGGCACTTTCCAGGCCGACACCCAGTGTCTTCAGTAGATCATATTGTTTGGGTCCGAGATATAGCGAGTATGAGAAAGCGCTGTTTTGCCCGCCGGGAATGAGTTCCTTGCGGCCTTTCATGCCGACGGCGACCATATTTGCTGCGTCGCGGGTCATCACGACGTTGGTCAGCGACGGATTTTCCGGGATGAATGACGCGATAAAGTATTTACTCTCAAACGAGCCCCACAGCACATTGGGACCCAGGATGCTTTCGCTCGTGAGCTTTTTGACGTCCTGGCGTTCAATGCTTCCTGCGACCGAGATGGCTGGGCCGTCATGACCGTAACTGTCCTCGACTTGCTGAGGATCGACATACTGGTACCAGTTAAGCCTCGGGATTTGCGTAATGGGCGACGATGTCAGATTGTGTACCTTGACTTCTAGACCGATGGCGTAGCCTGCAGGATCAAACGTAAAAATCTTTTCTATTTTGACGCCATTATCTGATTTTGAAAAAACGAGTTGCTGCTTTTCTTTGGTCGTAACCATGTCCAGTTTGCTTGTGGTTGTATCAAAAACCGCGTCCGGGGCAACATCGGCGCTGGAGTCGGGGAAGGTGACGGCCAGCGGATAGGGCATGCCATCACGAACGTCGACCAGTTCAACAAAATCCTTTGTTTTGGGTTTGACAGATTCCTTGGTACCGGTAAAAAAACCTTTTAAGCGCGGATAGATATCGTCGGTGCACTCGTAGCAATCCTGGTAGTAATTTTTGAGCTTCAGGGATTTCAGGGCGCCGCCGCGTGTTGAGAAAACAGCCGTATAATGAGGTGTTTCCACTTTTATGTCGCGAGCCGGCGTTTCCGGTTTGACTGCCACTGCTTTGAGAGCGGGTTTGGCGATGCCGTTGGTTGCCGCCGGAGTGGATGACGGTGTCTTGTTATTTTTTACTTGATCGGCTGATTGTTGCGGTGCTGCGGCTTTTTGCGGTTCGGGTGGTTTGACAAAAAAGAATTGATAAACCAATAGAACAGCCAGTGATAGGACGACGGCTAGAATAGTCCTTTTGTCCATGAGAGTACCTCCAATTTCATTAGTTTACTTGACGGGATCGTAACCGCCGGGATGCAGGGGATTGCAGCGCAGAATTCTTTTTGCCCCCAAATATGACCCTTTTGCCGGTCCGTGCAATTTAATCGCGTCAATGGTGTACTGCGAGCAGGACGGGTGAAAACGGCAGGATGGCGCAAAAAAGAATGGTGAAATACAGGCTTGGTATAAACGAATGATGAAAACAAAGAAGTTTACCAACGTTTTTCTGAACATATTCTATCTGCCGGCCTTCCGTGTGAAGAGTTCGGTCAATTCTCTCTCTGTTTCCTGATAGGTAAGAGGCGGCATGTTTTTTTTGGCCATGACCACAACGTCATGTTCCGCGGGAAACAAGTCTCTGTTGCGGCGGAAGAATTCCCGAATGAGTCGTTTAAATCGATTTCGAAAAACAGCGTTGCCCGCTTTTTTCGTAACGGTTATTCCCAGGCGTTTGACTGCATCCGAGTTGCCGCATGTTATCATTGTAAAGAATCGAGAACTTCTCCAGACCCCCTGATCGTAAATAATCCGATATCTGCTTTTATTAGTGACCTTATCCGCTCTACGGTAAGATTGCGCTTTCATGTATGGAAACCCAATAGTCCTGCGAGACGGTAATATAACGGAATTATACGGCTAATCTCTTTCTGCCTTTGGCTCTTCTTCGGCTTAAAACCTGTCTGCCGGTTTTGGATGCCATGCGGACAAGAAATCCATGTGATCTCTTTCGTTTGGTATTAGATTTATTGGTCAAAGTCTTTTTCATGTTTAAACCCCTCAAAGTAATAAGGTGATGCGTAAATCATAGTCGCATATATTTGTCAAGGCTAAATTGGGAAGAGATTTGGTGATCGTTAATTATGGATGCACATATTTATTGACGAAAATGTTTAAAACAGCATCAAAAAATCATCCATCAAAAGGTCATCTACAGCCAGGGATTATGATGACTTTTCTTTTCAGGTATGCTAGAAATCAAAACTCTGTAAGAGCCAAGCAAAAACGCTGCCAATATTCTGTAAATAAGCATAGGGCAGAGCCTGAAAAAAATATGAAAATGAGGAGTAAAATTATGGCATTAAATCCGTTACTTGATTCAAGAGACTTAAGGTTTGTACTGTTTGAGGCCCTGGATGCGGACAAATTCAACCAGTATGAGCAATTTGCCGATTTTGACAGGGATACCTATGAGGCAACTTTGGAACTGGCCGAGCAGATAGCGGTAGAGCAGGTTTACCCGGCCAACGCCGAAGGGGACAAAGCCGGCGCCAACTATGATCCCGAAACCAAAACCGTCAAAGCGCCCCAGGGATTTCATACGGCGATGAAGACCTACCGGGAATCGGGCTTTTCCGGTTTGAGCAACAGCCCTGAATTCGGCGGTACGGGCATGCCCGAGACGATTTACCGCGCCGTTATGGAGTATTTCTGTGCGGCCGGCGTTGCTTTCAGCTCATACGATACGTTGAAAGTCGGCGCTTGCAATCTGATTATCAATCACGGCTCCGATGAACTCAAAAAGATCTATGTAGAGAAGATGGTTGCAGGTCTTTGGGGCGGGACCATGTGCCTGACCGAACCGGGCGCCGGTTCCGACGTCGGCGCGCTGAAAACCAGAGCCGTCAAACAGGCGGATGGCACCTACCGTATCACGGGCCAGAAGATATTCATCACCGCCGGTGATAATGACCTCTATGAAAACATCATCCATCCGGTGCTGGCCAGAATCGACGGCGATCCTCCCGGAACGCCCGGCATATCCATTTTTGTTGTTCCCAAATATCACGTCAACCCCGATGGCTCCATCGGCAAGCCCAACGATATGGCGACAACCGGTATTGAGCACAAAATGGGTATTAAAGGATCGGCCACCTGCTCATTGTCCTTCGGTGATAATGAACAGTGTGTCGGCTATCTGCTCGGACAGGAACGCCAGGGCATGAAGATCATGTTCCAGATGATGAACGAAGCACGTCTGGACGTATCCCAGCAGGCGCTGGGAACAGCGAGTTCCGCGTACATGCACGCAGTCACATATGCGAAAAACAGAATTCAGGGCGCGGATCCCGCCAAGAAGGGCGATTTTACATCTGTGCCGATTATCAGGCATCCCGACGTTCGCAGAATGCTTCTCTGGATGAAATCGCAGGTGGAAGCCATGAGAATGCTGACCTTGCTGGCCGCTTATTCTGCCGACATGGCCCATGTGGAAAAAGGCGATGTGGCCAAGGAAGCCTCCGCGCTGCTGGAATTCCTGATTCCTTTGTGTAAAGCGGGCAACTCAGACCTGGCGTGGCTGGTAACCTCCGAAGCGATGCAGGTTTACGGCGGTTACGGTTACTGTTCCGAATATCCGGTGGAGCAATTGGCGCGCGACTGTAAGATTCTGGCGATTTATGAAGGCACCAACGGGATTCAGTCGATGGATTTAACTATGAGAAAACTGCTCATGAATCCGGGCCTGTATAACTACTCTGTTTTCAAAAAGAGAATTGCAGAAACATGCGAAAAGGCCAAAGACATTGTTGATGAAAAATATATCGCGGCCATGAAGACCGCTGTTGAGAAAATGGATGAAACCGTGCATAAGCTCGGCGAATTAAGAGACCAGAAGAAGACGCTGGATATTCTTGCGATTGCCACACCGCTGCAGCAGGCCATTAGAATGGTGGCGCACGCCTGGATGCATCTGTGGTCCATGGCCATTGCCATACCCAAACTCAGAGCTATTACCGGCGACATCGCGGGTGAAAAGGTTGTGGCAGCAGTCAAAGATAACGCTGAGGCGGCTTTCTATCACGGCAAAATCCTGTCGGATCGGTTCTACCTAGGAACTGAATTAAATCATCTCTACGGCTACCTGGACTACATTACAGCCGGTGAACAAGCGGTAAGTGAGTCCTTTGAAGAAATATTCACCGGAGCTCTGCCTCAATAGTATAGATAGCATTTGTCAATTTTAGAGACTGCGGGGAACGGTAGCAACCATTTCTAAGCGATTGAACAAAAAGCCCCTGAATCTTAGTTGATTCAGGGGCTTTCTCTTTACAAGGCTAATTGTTTCTATGAGGCATTTACACTAAAAGATTATGTGTTATTAATCACTTAAGTCTCTTAATGCTTTCATGTTGAATAGTTTTGGATATCGCGCCATTTTATTAGGAATGCCCAAGTTATTTTAGATATTTATTCCGAATCGGCAATATGTAACTATTTGTTATTCATTAATAAATATAATATTGGATAATAATCGTAAAATAATGAAAACTTTTTCTTGACAGTTTTAACCATAGGGAGTAGAAGCTCACTTCTGTTCGTCAGAGATGTGCTTGAAGGTAGTTGAAGTTTTCAACATGTTCACCGATGGTATAACTCTTGGTTGTCGGATGATTCCTGGTTACTGACGAAACAAAAAATTGAAAAAAAAGCTTGACATGAAAATCAAATTGATTTATATGTCACAGCTCGTTTCAAGAAGGCTCTTTGGAAATTGAATAGTGGGAAAATGAATTTGTGGGTCCTATTAATTTATTGAAGTATCAAGCGAGTTTAATAAGGAAGATTTATCTTCCTTTACAGGATTAAAACTGGAGAGTTTGATCCTGGCTCAGAACAAACGCTGGCGGCGTGCCTAACACATGCAAGTCGTACGAGAAAGTTGGCTTCGGCCGATGAGTAAAGTGGCGCACGGGTGAGTATCGCGTGGATAATCTGCCTTTTAGTTGGGAATAACGTACCGAAAGGTGCGCTAATACCGGATAATACTGCATAACTACTGTTGTGTAGTCAAAGAAGGCCTCTGTTTACAAGCTTTTGCTGAAAGATGAGTCCGCGTACCATTAGCTAGTTGGTAGGGTAATGGCCTACCAAGGCTACGATGGTTAGCTGGTCTGAGAGGATGATCAGCCACACTGGAACTGAGACACGGTCCAGACTCCTACGGGAGGCAGCAGTGAGGAATATTGCGCAATGGGGGCAACCCTGACGCAGCAACGCCGCGTGAGTGAGGAAGGTTTTCGGATCGTAAAGCTCTGTCGAGCG
>CAIVDK010000056.1 GCA_903904655.1 uncultured delta proteobacterium
ACAATGATTATCTTCTGATCAACAAGCTGACCCTGACCTTCTAAGAGTCCGCAAGGTGTTGTTCCAAAGTTAGTGCATCCCCGGAAGGGCAACCTTCCGGGGATTTTTTATGAAAAATGAGCGACAGGGGCTATAGATGGAAGAAACTGAACCACATTGTCACATTTTTTTCTTCCCCCTTTTTAAAGGGGGATTGAGGGGGATTTTTTAGTCGGTGCAATTCCGTATAAAATCTCCCCTAACCCCTCTTTACGACCTGAAGGTCACAAGCAAAAGAGGGGAATTAAATACACGCCACCCATTCGTAGGGGCGCGGTCTTCGCGCCCAACCAGGAAGTGGCGCGGGGGGGATCGGTAATGGTAGTTTCCGACGAGGATTCAGGGCTGTAGTTGCTGAAAGCCATTTTGACTTTCGGATTGATAGATATCGAGGCAGGCATCGATGACGTTCGGGTCGTAAAGGGTGCCGCGGTTTTTGACGATTTCAGCCATGGCGGCCTCCATGCCCAGCGCGGGACGGTAGGGCCGATGCGCGGACATGGCTTCCAGAACATCCGCCACGGCGATAATCCGCGCCGCAAGGAGGATATCCTCTCCTTTGAGTCCCTGCGGATAACCGGAACCGTCCATCTTTTCGTGATGCTGTAAAATGATCTGCGCAATCGGATAGGGAAACTCGATCGTCTTGAGAATATCATAAGCATTTTGCGTGTGGGTCTTGATCATCTCCATTTCCAGCCAGCTTAATTGTCCCGGTTTGGTCAGAATCTCTGCTGGAACGCCGATTTTGCCGATATCATGAAGCGATCCGGCAATCCGGACAGCCTCCACCTGGTCGTCAGAAAGAGACATTTTTTGCGCGATGAGGCCGGCGATTTCGGACACCTGTTGTTCATGGCCTGCCGTGTAAGGATCGCGGCTTTCCACAATTTTGGACATGGCCAGCACGGTTCCGCTCAAAATAAGCCGAGTCTTTTCATAACTTGTTTTGAGTTCATCGGCCCGTTGATCCAGATGGCGCGTTTTGATCCGCACTTTTTCTTCCAGATTTTTGTTGAGTTCGAGCAATTCCTCATTTTGTTTTTTGACCAATTCATCCAGGCGTCGATTCTCGATAATCAGTTCCGCTTTGGACAGCATCTGGTTGATCGAATAGAGCAACTCATCTCTCTGCCACGGCTTGGTAAGATACAGATGAATTCCGCCGCTGTTGATCGCGTCGATCATCGCATCCTTGTCGGTATAGCCGGTCAAAAGGACGCGCAGCGCGTTAGGGCAGATTTCCCGGGCCTGCGCAAAGAATTGCACGCCGGTCATGCCCGGCATCATGTGATCGGAGATAATCAGGGAAAAATTCGGCGATTCTTTTAATATTTTAAGCCCTTCTGCGGCGGAACCGGCCGTGTGCAAATCATACCCTTCCTCCGCCAGCATCATGGTCATGATGTCCAGAATTGCTGCCTCGTCATCAATCAGCAGGATCGAATGCCGGTATTTTAATGGTGATAATGGAAATGGATTCATAGGTTTAAGTCCATAAAAGCGATAAATAGTTTATACGTCCAGCCTGTATATCGTCACGAACCCTAACATACTGAAGGATAACAGAATATACAAAAGAAAAAAAGCGGAAATAAATATCCCGTAGGGATAATAGGTTTATAGAAATACATACCCAAAAACAATCTACGACCCCATCGGGGTCTCACGCATGTTGACACCAGAACAAGGGGTTGCAACCCCTTGTTCTAAGCGGATTTGCAGCAATCGCTGCAATGCAGCGCAAAACTTGTGTAAAGAAGCGTTAGACGCACTACATTAGCTATAGACGTGAAACATCTTGATTTTATTTAGAATTGGAATGACTCGCGTGACCTGCGGGTCATCGGGTCATTAGGCGGTCAGGTCATTATTTCTGATCGTTCAAAATTTTTCTTAAAAACAGGCCGGTAGGGGATTGTTCGTTTTGCGCCACGTCCGCAACCGTGCCTGACGCTATAATCCGTCCGCCGCCCGGGCCGCCTTCGGGACCGAGATCAATCACGTGGTCTGCGGACTTGATGATATCCAGATTGTGTTCGATCACCACCATCGTATTGCCCATATCCACCAGACGCATCAACACATCGAGCAATCTCTGGATATCCGCAAAGTGCAGACCGATGGTCGGCTCGTCCAGAATATACAGGGTATTGCTGTTGACCCTTTTGCCCAGCTCCCGCGCGATCTTGATACGCTGCGCCTCGCCACCGGACAGTGTCGTGGCCGATTGTCCCAGGCGGATATACCCCAATCCCACATCGGCCAAAAGCTGCAGATGCGTTTGGAGGGAAGGAATATTGGCAAAGAAATCCAGCGCCTGATGGACGGTCATGTCCAGCACGCCGGCAATGCTCTGATCCTTATATTTGATGTCCAGCGTGTCGGCGTTGAAGCGCTTGCCCCGGCAGGCGTCACAGGTCACATAGACGTCCGGCAGAAAATGCATTTCGATCTTGATCAAACCATTGCCTTCGCAAGCCTCGCAGCGCCCGCCTTTGACGTTAAAGCTGAAACGTCCCGGTTTGTAGCCGCGCACGCGCGCTTCCGGGAGCCCTGTGAAAAGATCGCGGATAAAAGAAAAGATGCCGGTGTATGTGACGGGATTGGAACGGGGCGTCCGTCCGATCGGCTGCTGATTAATCATGATCACCCGTTCGATGTCTCCCATATCTTTGACCCGTTTGATTTTTCCCATCGATCCGCTATGCTGGTTTAAGCGGCGCGCCATCACTTTATACAGCGTTTCAATCACCATGGTGCTTTTGCCGGAACCGGACACGCCGGTCACCGCAGTCAAAACGCCTGTCGGGATTTTAATATCAATATTCTGGAGATTGTTTTGCGACGCACCTTCCAAAATGATGTGGCGGCCTTTCGTGGAGCGCCTCCCGGTAGGCCCGGCGATCGTTTCCCTTCCAGATAGAAATTTGCCGGTGAGCGAGGTTTCACTTATCAGCACTTCGGCGGGCGTGCCCTGAAAAATGACTTCGCCGCCCTGGGCGCCGGCGCCCGGTCCCATATCCACAATATGGTCGCACGCCAGCATCATATCGGCGTCATGTTCCACGACCAGCACGGTGTTGCCCATGTCGCGCAATTTTTTTAACGTGTCGATCAGCCGCAGATTGTCTTTCTGATGCAGGCCGACGGTTGGTTCGTCGAGCACATACAAAACGCCCATCAGGCCGGAGCCGATTTGCGTGGCGAGCCTTATGCGCTGGGACTCCCCGCCCGACAGGGTGGAGGTGGAACGCGCCAGATTCAGATAATCCATGCCGACATTAAGCAGAAACTGAAGGCGGCTTTTGACTTCTTTGAGAATGCG
>CAIVDK010000057.1 GCA_903904655.1 uncultured delta proteobacterium
TCGGCAAACGTGATGATGCCCAACTCACCACTGTGCTCATAGGTTACCTTTTCCATATCCTCCTCCTTCATGGTTTGGTTGCTTCATGCTGCTTTCACTTCGCCAGTTCAGCGCCTGCGGCAAACGCCTTTTCCATAACGGACGGGTTGCCTTTTGCCGAATCCAGGTTCGCCATTCCTCCCGCGGCAATGCGCCCCTCGACCTTGAAGCCCAGGAAAGCGAGAACGCCTTCATGGAGATCAAAGGACGAAGCAAACAAGGCGGTTTCCGGCTGTGCCTGCGAATAGACGGTGATGAGCTTCTTTCCTCTTATCTTATTTCTGAACGCCCCCGGTTTGCCGTCCTTGAGATACAACAGGGCAAAAAGTCGGTCGATAAAAGTTTTGGTCTGACCGGTTATCTGGAACATGAAGACCGGCGTCCCGATGACGACGGCGTCGGCACTGAAAATTTCATCATATAGCGGCGCCATGCCGTCTGTCTGCACGCACTTTCCTTCCGGCGTCTGGCATTTGTAGCAGGCCTGGCATCCCCGGATGTTCAGCTCATTGATATTAAATATTTTGGTTTCCGCACCGGCCTCGGATGCGCCGCGTAACACTTCATTCACGATTGTGGTTGTATTGCCCTTCTTGCGCGGGCTTCCGACAAATCCAACAACTTTCATTATTTTTACCTCCTTCAGATTTTGAGTTTATTAGTGACGGCAACTGCATCTTTGTAAGGTGTGTCGCCCTGACAATTTCGACATTTGTCTCCGTCGCGCATTGGGTAAGCCTCGCCGCAGGCCGGACAAATAGCTACCGGCCCCATTTTCCTGCGGCGAACTTTTTCCGGATCAACCTGCAACTTCTGCATGCCGAGCAATCCATATCCAGCCTCTTTAATCTGCGCTATCAGCAGGTCTTTGTCCTGTTCGTGCTTTTTCTTCTTTTTGAGGTACCAGTCGCGCACTTCCGGCCAGTTATTCAGTTTTTCCGTATCCAGATAAACCCGAACACCCGCACCGGTGTATTTTTCATAAAGAGTGACGGCAAACCTGCCGAAATTGACGATGCTTAACCAACCGTTGCCGATGGTGCAAGGCGTGAGGATTTGCACGGCATCGGGCAGACAAACCTCTGTTTCACAAACGGCATCGAAAAACTGACCTTCAGGCAGATTTTTCATCGCCAGATCAACCATAAATCCACCGACGATTAAACCCGGCGCGAGATGGCCGTGAAAAGACTTTATCAGGTGGAGATACTCTTCTAAAGAATAGGTACAAATGTTCATATGCGCTTTACTCCATTCGACCTGCGGGGCATGAACACCGGAACAATCCGGGCGTCCGCCAATCATCTGCTCCTTACGTTAAAAATATCTGCGCCGGCAAAAGTTACGTTAGCTTAATCGTTGGTCAGCGCCAGTCAGTCCATTTGACGGCCGCGGCGGCGCCGACGCCCAGAGCCAGCATGCCCAGGCTAATGAAAACGAATACCGAACCGACCTTCCCATCAAAAAAGGAAACCATCACAAACCCGCCGCAGACCGCGGTCAGGAAACGAGCCGTGCCGGCAAGCATAGGGAAGAACATTTTCCGCGCGCCCTGGGAGGCAAAATAGAGGGCGATACCGATTCCGAGGAATATGTAGAAGGTTCCGACAATGCGAAGATAACTGAATGCCGTTTCCAGCACGGCCGGATCGCTGCTGAACAGCCCCGCCCAGGTTTCCGGCCGGATCGCGACGGTGATCCCGACCGCCCCCGTCAGACAGGCCGCAAATCCCGCTCCCATCCAGGCCACCTTCTTCGCGCGTTTTATATCTGCCGCACCGATGCTTACCCCGACAATGGGGATGAGGGCGGAGCCCAGCGCGAAGATGATCGGCACTTGCAGCATTTCCAAGCGAACCCCGAGTCCGTAGCCGGCCAGCGCGGCAGTACCAAATGACCCCACCAGGCCTGTCAGGATGACGGCCGCCGCAACGGTCTGTATGGTGTTGACGGATGAAAGCAGCCCGACGCCGAGGATATCCTTGAAAAGGGACGCGCTCAGGCTCAGTCCGCGCCAATGGATCCGGAGGCCGCTATGGCCGGCCAGAAGCCAGAACGCGAGAAAGAAGGTGGCAGCGCCAAACGTGGCGATATACGAGATCCCGGCGCCGCTTAGGCCCATCTTGGGGAAAGGGCCCCATCCCAAAACGAGCGCGCCGCACAGCGGGATGTGCACCAGTGAGGTCAGGCTCAGGACTACCGCGGGAACCAGCATGTCCCCCGTCCCCCGCATGATGCTGGCCAGAGTGTTGCAGATCCAGATCACGATGGCGCCGCCGAAGATGATATATGAATAGCCGACAGCCTGGGACAGCACCTCTCCCCTGCCGCCGAGAATGCTGTAGAGTCCCGGACCTCCCAGGACCATCATCATGGTGAAGATCAGCCCGAAAACGAGAGCGATCACGATAGCGTGGATGGCAAGGAGTTCCGCCTTCCGGGTGTTTCCCGAGCCGAGCGCGCGGGAAATCGAAGAAGAAACCGCCCCTCCCATAGCTCCCCCCGACATCATCTGCATCAACATAATCAGGGGAAAGACCAGGGCAATCCCTGCCAGAGCGGGCGTTCCGGCCCGGCCGACGAACCACGTTTCCGCAAAGCTCACCAGCGCCCACATGAAAGCGAGAAAGATATTGGGCGCGGCCATGCGGATTAAAACAGGAAAAACCGCCCCTTGCTGCAGAGCAAGAGTGCGTCGGTCGATTGCGGAGTGGTTCTTTCCGGCGGTGCTTGATTCAGACATTCTTTCCATCCCTACTCAATTTTTTTCTGTACCTATGGCTATGGCGGTTATTCTTCAGGTCTGAATGTGCCTCTGCCAGATGGTTTTTATATCCTTCGTCACTCACTTCTTTTTTCCTTCTTTTTTGCCTGTTCACGTTCCTCGACGACACAATAGATGCCTTTTCCCTCGCGGCCGGGAATGAAGCATTGATTATCCGACAGGCATCTGGATTTTCGACGGTCACCGGCCTTCCAGCGATTGATCAGGCCCGGTTCCCGAATGAAGGGCCGGCACATCGAAATGTAATCGGCAACACCTTCTTCCATGAGGGTCTCGGCCACTTCCAGTGAGCGCAGACCGCCCACCAGAATCAGAGGAACGGAAATCCGTTTCTTAAAAGCCCGTGCTTCTTCCCGGAAATAGGCCTCTGTTTCTTCTGAATTGATGCCCGTGCGGCTGGGCATCAATTTCGCGCTTCCGACCATGCCGCCGCTTAACTCAACGGCATCGATGCCGACAGCGGCCAAGAGTTCGGCCACTTGCACTGAATCCGTCAGCGTTAATCCGTTTTCGATAAAATCCTGGCTGTTCATTTTTATCAGGATGGGGAAATCGCTGCCGACGGTTTCCTGAACCGCCCGAAGCACATCCAGGACGATCCGGGCGCGATTCGCGACGCTGCCGCCGTATTCGTCCTGACGCCGGTTAAAGGCGGGGGACAGAAATTGATTGAGGAGGTAGCCGTGTGCCGCATGGATTTGCACACCGTCGAATCCTGATGCCTTGGCTCTTCCTGCCGCATCGGCAAAAGCCGTTATGATGTATTGTATGTCCGCAGCCGTCATTCCCTTGCGCGGCGATTTCATAAGCCCGTCAAAGTCGGAAACCGCAAGCGGCGTCCGCCCGCTGAGAGATGCGGCGGCCGCCTGGCCGGCGTGGGCCAATTGAGCCACGATCCTCCCACCCGCAGCATGAACCGCCGCGGTCATTTTTTTTAAACCTTCCAGCAGATCGTCTTTGTAAATACCCAATTGCCAGGGGCCGGCTTGCCCCTCGGGGCTTACGTAAGCGTGAGAGCTGATGATCAATCCCACGCCACCTGCTGCCAGCGCGGCCATGGTTGCAATCAGCTTCGGGGTTACGGCGCCGTCCTCGGCGGCCATTCCTTCCCAGGTTGCCGATCTTACAAAACCGTTGGGCAAGGTCAGATTTTTGATATTGCTCTCTTCGAATAATTTATTCATTTGCTATTTTTCCTTCGTGTTTTGTTTATGGATTTGTTTTGCGTCGCTGTTAGGAACACCGAAAATTTTCCGAAATTCATTGATCTGATTGGGCATTCCCATTACCCGCATGGATTCAAAAATCTCCCCACATTCCTTGCGGGGTACGGTAGTAAACGTGGCCATGGTTTCCGGCGTTGTGTTGATCTTGATATCGGCGTCAGGCGCCTCCCCTGCTGTGCTTGTCCATTCATCCTCGGCGAAGGAAAGAAGGTAGGTGCACTGCGGGAATCTTATCGAATAAACAGCCGGATGGGATAATAGCTTACCCCGTTTGTTAAGCCATTTCGCCAACCCTTTCATCAACCTCTCGCTATTAACGACTTCACCCGGCAATGGGGGACGCATGGCATAGCGCTGGCCCCAGGAGACCAAACCTTCTATGATCGGGCTTAAATCCCCGCCGGCGGGTGTGAGCCGATACCAGACCTCGCGACGCCCCGACTGGCAATCGCGTTTGACAATACCGGCGGCCTCAAGCTCTCGGAGGCGTAATGTCAGCCACTTCGGTGTGATATTGTTCAAATAAGCGAGGAGATCGGTAAAACGCTTCGGCCCTTCCAGCAGGTCGCGGACAATCAGCAAAGACCATTTATCGCCGATCTTCTCCAGTGCCCGAGCCGCCGGGCAAAAGTGCGAATACCGTGTAGCCATTATATCTCCTTTCCAAAATATAGTATACAATAGATACTTTAAAATGGATACATCACAATTCTGACCAAGTTGTCAAGAAAAATTATTGAACCGAGAGATTTTTGAACGATAGGCGAGCGTTAAGCTTATTTACTTCGCAGAAACGCGCGATAGCCGACATGGCCGAAGCGGGCAAACTTTCGGGAACTGTCAGCCGCGGCGCCGATGTGAGACGAAGCGGCGCCGGCATTGAAACGACGTACAGGATTTTAAGAAACGCCAAGGAAAGAAGCTATGGCCACATCCAGGCGGAAACAATGGGCATCACCAGTGAATCATTACGAACGTATCTCATTGAGGAGATCGCTCAAAACATATACCCCGTCGAAGACACAAGGATGAAATCGTCCTCATTCATCATACCGGACTTTGTTTGATAAGACATTGCTTCTGCATGGTTGAACTATAGGAATTTCGATTTTGTATGTCAAGGAAATCTTGACCACAAAATGTGGGGTGCTGCTCTAATGGGCGCGTCGAAGGCACTTTGCGACATCCGTCCTTTTGAGAAATATGCTCACCTTTTAGCCTGTCCACCTGCCAAAAAGGTATTTTGGACAGAATTCAGACAGACCTTTTCGTCACGCCTTTTTATTTTTTAAAAATCCGTTATGACTGGATGTATTCATCCCAGGTGTATTCCGGGTCGCCGTAGATAGTATCATTGTGTGGTTGAAGTTGATGATCGGCAGCGGCGTATTCCCGGATTGACGGGTCATGTATTTTCGGCGGCGGTCTTGATCGGATCAGCCAGAGTCCCAGATGTTCAAGTATCGCCCGGATCACTTGGCGGTCATCTATCGCACTGATGACCCGCATTTTCCCCTGACACTTTGGGCAGATCAGAGGATCAACTTCGTATATCTTTTAGATCAGCCGTGCCTACCCTGAAGGGCACAAGCAGCTTTTCCTGAATGCCTTTTCGTTTCCCTGTGGCTCAAGAATGCAGGGGACAGCAATATCGTTGCCTTCCTTCTGCCGTTTTCCCCGTGCGACGTTGCTATAGTAGCCGTAGTACCGCACCCTCTGCTCGCCCCTGTTGGGGATATGCGAACACATAGCCGCCAGCCACTCCATTGCGGGGAATACCTTGTTTGTCTTTCTGTCCTTGGCCGTATAGACGACAGTTCCCTCCTGATCCAGGTACTTCATCCGCTCCTGAGAGAAGGACGCCCGGATAATGTAACGCGCCAGGTTTTCTATAGCCGTATCATCAGTGGGTGAGATGCGGTTGCCGCAGAAGACGTGGAAGCCGGAATGTTTCCATGAAGAGTGCATCGCGATCAATTCACGGGTAATCTTCCCTTTGGCGAGGAGCATCTTGAAAACATTATGCCGGAAGATGGCCTCCAGCTTCTTGAGTTCCAACGGCGGCGCGACCCGGAACATTCCCTTTGCGCCATAGACGTCGTCCTGAGCTTGCCGAAGGAAACACCCATCCGTGACGAGTATGTGGCAGTGCGGATTGAATCCAAGGAAATCACCGAATGTCTGCACGGCGATGACAGCACGGCGATGACAGCACCGGGGATGGGATCATTTTCAGGAACCGCATCCCGGAGAAAAACCTTTAGGAATTCCCAGGCACAGCGGCTGAGGGCAGCAAGAAGCTTTCGATCGTACAGAAAGTAACGACGCAGGATTTTCGGTATACTGAATATGAAATGACGATGGGGTATCTTTTTAAGGACTTCCATACAAAGCCGGTCCCCAAATTCCACCACACGCTTCTGGTGACAGGATGGGCAGAAGTGCCGCCTTTTGCAGGAGAATGCCAACAGGTATTCGTGGCCGCAGTCTTTGCATTTCACACGGGCAAAACCGTGGCTTATATCGCCGCAATCCAGATAACGATAGATCACCTGCTCGATATAAGGTCGCCAGAAACCATACTGCCGGGAGAACTGTTCGTCATAGCCCTGCACAAAGGTTTCAAAATAATCCTCTACACAATGATAATAATCAGAATCTTGCAGGTGGCGCGGCCGGTATTCGGCTGCTGGCAATGACATGTTTTCCTCGCTTTGGACGGGTCAATACGTCCGGAAGCACAAAGAACAATAGAACGAACGTTCTATTGTTAAAGGGAAAGATTTTCTTTGGGCCCAAAGACCTGAACCACGAAGGGATTGCGCTCTCCATACTGAATAACGATCAAACGATTCCGCAAATGGCTGTAACTGATTTTTCCGGAAGGAGAATAAAGTTGGGAGTGATGGTCACGCCGATTTTTGCCAGTTGCAGCTTTTCATGAATTTCTTTTTGATTTTCGAGCGCAAAATCTGCA
>CAIVDK010000058.1 GCA_903904655.1 uncultured delta proteobacterium
ATAGGAAGACAGCTCCAGACGTTTGGGATCGACCATCAGAAACTTGATGTCGTCGGGCTGCGCTTTAAAAAGGATGCTGCAAATCATGGCGTTGAGCGCGACGCTCTTGCCGGAACCGGTGGTCCCGGCGATGAGCAGATGTGGCATTTTAGCCAGATCGGCAATGACCGGCGTGCCGACAAAATCGACGCCCAGCGCTATGGGCAGGCGCAGGGGCGATGCGGTAAACGCGTCGTTGTCCAGGACATCCTTCAGAAAAACCGGTTCTCTTTTGAGGTTGGGGATTTCAATGCCGATGACGGATTTGCCGGGAATCGGCGCCAGAATGCGGATGCTGGGCGCCATCAGCGCCAGGGCCAGGTCGTCTGACAGATTGGTGATACGGTTGATCTTGACGCCGGACGCGGGTTCCAGTTCATACATGGTAATGACCGGACCGGGCATCACTTCCACCACGCGTCCTTCGACGCCAAAATCCGCCAGCTTCTTTTCGAGAATGCGCGAATTGGTAACCAGATGATCACGTTTGACGCGCATATCCTTCTGTGGAGCTTCTGCAAGAAGGGTGAAAGGCGGCAGCTGAAACTTGCCGTCGGATTTTAGTTTGGAAAATTCAAAATGCGTCTGTTCGACTTTCTTCGGTTTTGCTTTTTTGGGCGGTGGATCGACCTCTTCGATTACGGGCTGGGGGTTTTTTTTAATTTTGAGCCGGGAAAAAAAATGGAGGACAAAAGAAAAAATCCGATCTTTGATTGCTTTAATAAATTCGTGGGCCGATTGCGAGAATCTTTCCGTAACGGTGACGAGAGAAAACTCGATGATAAAGAAAAGCGAAACAATAAAAATAAAAATCAAAATAATATAGGTTCCCGCCGGATTGAAATAACCAAGCAGGAATTGGACAATGACCGCGCCGATCAACCCCCCCGCTTTGAGTATTTCTCCGTAAAAAACAACACCTCCTTTGATCAAAGCACCAAACAGTCCGGCGCATGCCAGTGTGAAGAAGGAGAAGCCGATGATGCGCGGGGCGTTGACTGCAAAAGCCGGGCGCAGAAAGTATTGAAACGCGCAGAGTGCAAGCGCCAGAGGGAGAAGAAAAGAAGCGATGCCCAGCAGTCGGATGACGGAATCAGCGGTATAGGACCCAACCTTGCCTGTGAGATTATGCGTCGAGGGCTCATCCGCAACAAAGCGCGTGAAAGAAGGATCCAGTGGCGAGTAAGAAAACAGGCATAAAAAAAGAAAGATGGCCAGGGCCAGGCAGACGACGCCTTTGATCTCTCTGGTTCTTTTATGATGATCCTTGGGGTTTTCTTCCATTAGAGCGCCGTTTTAATTTCTGGCTGGACGTCTTTGATGCTTACTGTGCCGGCATTCCGATAGGCGTCATAATTTTTAATAATGACCTGCCGAACTCTATCGATCAGTTCCTGTCGATCTGCCAAGGTGTAGCCTTCCACAGCAATCGGTTTATCAATGACCAGTTTTATTTTCCCCGGTTTGATCTTCAGCGATCGCTTCGGCATGATGTCGCCGCTGCCGATGATACTGATCGGGACAATCGGCACGCCGGATTGAATGGCCAGGTGAAAGGTTCCCTGTTTGAAGGCTTTGATTTCGCCGTTCCGGCTGCGAGTGCCTTCGGGAAAGGTCATGACAGATTTGCCCTGACGGATGCGAAGTGCCGCCATATCCAGACTCTGCATGGCTTTTTCGTGATTTTGCCGGTCGATTTCAATATAACCTGCGGCTTTCATCGCCTGGCCGAAAATGGGAATTGTGAATAATTCTTTTTTCGCAATCCAGCGGAATTGACAGGTG
>CAIVDK010000059.1 GCA_903904655.1 uncultured delta proteobacterium
TATATGGAGGAAAAATGAACTCGTCATAACCCTTTTAGCTGATGCGTGACCGATTCATCGGCCGGAATCAAAATGAGATATTCGAAAAAATTGGGGAAATTCTCCATCACTCTGAAATATGCCGTTGTTCAAAGCTCTCCAATTTACCGATTTGATCCTTGTCGCCATCAAACAAAGATTCTCCGATCTGCACATTACCGGTGGATTCCCTCTGATTTTCCGCAGGGAAGGGCTTATCCACTTTGATAACAGCATCAAATGGTCGTATTCGCAAATAGATGCTATGATCAAGGATATGCTGAGCGAAAGACAGCTCCAGACTCTCCGGAAGAGATGGTCGGTCGATTTCGCCCTTTCTTTTAATCAAGTGCGTGTAAGAATCAATGCATTTTATACCACACGGGGGCTGAGCATGGCCATCCGCCTTTTGCCGGCAACCATTCCCGAGGTTGTCTCCCTCAATCTTCATCCTTCCCTCAATCAGATTATGGAACTGGATGCCGGCCTTATCCTTGTCTGCGGCAGCACCGGTTCCGGCAAAACGACCACCATCGCGGCCATGCTCGAAGAGATAAACCGCAACAGAGCCTCACACATCATAACGATAGAAGATCCTATTGAATACCGCTTCAAATCTAAAAAGTCTTTTATCGAGCAGCGTGAAGTGGGAGTCCATGTGCCTTCTTTCAATCAGGGGCTTCTTGATTCACTGAGAGAAAATCCCGATGTCATTTTTGTAGGTGAGCTCAGAGAACCGGATACCATTCGGCTGACTCTCAACGCAGCTGCGTCCGGACACCTTGTCTTTGCCACAATGCATGCCACTGATGCCGAAGATGCGATATACCGCATCAACAACTGTGTCGTCGCTGAAAACCAGGATGTTATCCGATATCAGTTTGCTTCTGCGCTTTCCTGGTTGATTGTTCAGCAACTTACCTTTGTCAAAAAAGCCGGTTTTCGTGTTCCCATGCTTTCCATCCTGAAGTCATCACCTTCCGTCCAGAGCACTATCCGTGACAACAAACTGACTCAACTGGAAACAATCATGCTGACCAGCCGCAATGAGGGTATGTTCACGATGAAACTATATGAAAATGAATTTCTCAATAACCGTGCCTCGTTTGTTCATCCGCATAAAAGTTTTGGGACGGGGGCGGATTCATCCAACGAGCCCGACTATGTATCATCTTTAATCGACCCGAACGCCGTGCAGGACGTAGTTTACAG
The DNA here is from genome assembly GCA_903904655.1 of uncultured delta proteobacterium. Lineage (GTDB taxonomy): Bacteria > Desulfobacterota > Syntrophia > Syntrophales > Smithellaceae > UBA8904. The sequence continues at coordinate 1,231 of CAIVDK010000059.1, forward strand.
GTCCCCTGCGGCTGACGTATTTAAACCGGCTGCCAATCAGAACCTGCCCGCCGTAAATGAAAATGATCTCAGTTACGTGATTCTGGAAGAGCACGACGTGGAGCTCAAAGACATTCTTGCCCAATTCGATGAATCAAAGGAATAATCCAAAAAAAATGGTCAGAAGTAAGCCTGGATTTATATCATTTCATACCCTGTTCATCGCCGGATACGCGTGGTAAATAGATGCTGAAGATTGTTCCACGTTCCATTTCACTGTAAGCATTGATAAAACCATTGTTTTGTTTGACGAAGCCGTAAACGGCCGATTGCATCGCCCGCCCGACTGTGGTAAGCCTCCCGCTCCATTTAAATCTGCAAAGGAATAGACATGAACTCACTCCGACATGAAAAGATTGCCCGGGAACTCAATATTACGGCTAAACAAGTAGCTGATACCGCCGCGATGATTACCGAAGGGGCGA
>CAIVDK010000060.1 GCA_903904655.1 uncultured delta proteobacterium
GATCGCCAAATCAAAAATCTGCGGGGTAGGGCCGATGGCCTCGGTCGCCGGTGCCGTTTCCGAATTTGTGGGATCAGACCTCCTCGACCAAACCGAAAACCTCATTATCGAAAATGGCGGAGACATCTTTATTCGGGCAAAAAATAAACTAACCGTCGCCATTTACGCCGGAGAATCTACTTTAAGCTATAAAGTCAATATTATTGTAAAACCAGAAGAAACGCCACTTGGAATTTGCACATCATCCGCCACTGTTGGTCCATCTTTGAGCTTTGGAATCGCCGATGCCGTCTGTGTCATTTCCAGATCTGCAACACTAGCCGACGCGGCAGCCTCCGCCATTGGGAACCGGATAAAAACCAAAAAAGACATTAAACCCGCCCTGGATTACGGAATGAAAATTCCCGGTGTCAAGGGGATTGTCATTATCAGCGGCAACGACATGGGAGCAATAGGGGAGGTGGAGTTCATTTAAAGAAAGCTAAAGTCCGAAGGCTGAAGGATAAAATTGTGGTGGAGTAGGGTAGCGAAATTTTCATAAATTTGAAAATGTAGTAAAATCATTGATTTGTGATATACTGAAATTTCAAGAGAACGAAGTGCACGCTGGCAGACATCGGTATGGGCGTTGCCGTTTATTCGACACTTAAAAAGGACCAGGAAGTCGCAACCATCGAAATTAAAATCAACTATTAAAAACCGGCCCAGGCTTCGACACTTGTCTGAGATGCAAAAATCATCCAAAAATGAAAATACATCACAGTGCCCACATTCAAAATAAAAGATGAATTTGTTTCATGTTAACATAACATATCTTATGAGACGTAAGATAGAAATATTCGGTTGGCGAAGATTGCCTCTAAAAGTTGAAAAAAACGGCATATCCTCTTAATCTTAAAGAATATGCCGATCAAAATAAACCTTCAGACTTCAGTCTATTAGTAGTCTACAGCCTTCTTTCTTTAAATCCCTTCAGCTGCTAATTGCTCAATTAACTTCATCTGTTTTTCTGTGAGCTTTTTCGGAACTTCGACATTAATCTTTATATATTGGTCTCCTTTAGCGCCGCCCTTGAGTCCGGGTAAGCCAAAACCCTTTATCCGGATCTTGGTGTTGTTTTGTGTGCCGGGGGCAATCTTCAATCTTTTCGATGTTCCGTCCAAAGTCGGAACATCTATAGTCGTTCCCAGACCTGCCTGGGTAAACTTTATCGTCTTTTCGATATATAGATCATTACCGTCACGAGCAAAAATCGGATGAGGCATTACGTTAATATTTAAATATAAATCGCCATTTGGGCCGCCATTAAAATCTGCTAGTCCTTTTCCGGGTAGCCTCAATTTCTTTCCGGTGCTGATTCCGGACGGTATTTTTACACTGATATCTTCAATACGGTTTTCCATTTGGAGAGAAATCTTTTTATCAGCGCCAAATACTGATTCTTCTAATGATATTGATAAATTATACTCTGCATCCTGTCCTTTTTGTGGCATATTGGCCTGCTGTCGGCCACCGCCCATGCCACCGAATAAGTTGGAGAATGGGTCGTCATAATCTTGCGGGCCGCCACCTCTTCTGCCGCTGGTGCGAAAAGTTGTTCTGCCTCCCCCTCTTCCGCCACCACCAAAGCCAAATCCTCGCAATATTTCATCCAAATCAAAATCACGGAAAATATCTTCCTGGGAATACTGCTGACGAAACTGGTCTGCAGAACCGAATTGGTCGTATTGCTCGCGCTTCTTCACATCACTCAAAACGGCATAGGCTTCGCTGATTTTTTTGAATTTTTCTTCAGAAGCTGCTTTATTACTGGGGTTTTTGTCAGGATGCCATTTTACAGCCAGTTTGCGATATGCTTTTTTTATCTCATCGGCGGATGCTTTTTTATCGACGCCCAATACTTGGTAGTAATCTTCTGCCATAATCTTTTCAACGTTCCTTTGTTAGAAGTATTGCGGCTAATTTAAGCAGCAATACCCATTTGAAAAGCGTCCAAGTTCAATTTTACCATTTTTTTTGGGAAGGATTCCTTAATAACGCTTTCCCAAACAGACTTTTCGACGTTCATTAGATTAGATACCGCGCCCAGCAAGACAACATTGGCTGCTTTGATATTGCCAACTTTTTGCGCCAGTTCGGCTGCGTTAAATGCGATAACCTTACTATAATGATTCTTTAAAAACCCAATCACATCTTCCGGATATGGTGCATCACCCATATTGACCGCCGGAGGATATATTTCTTCTGTATTGAGAATGATAGATGCGTCTTTGGTTAAGAATTTCAGATAGCGTAGCGTTTCCATTTTCTCAAAGGAAACAAGTGTTTCGATAGTTCCAGATTCGGCTAGCGGAGAATAGACCTTCGCGCCGTATCGCACGTGGCTGGTTACGCAGCCGCCTCGTTGCGCCATTCCGTGGACTTCACTTTTTTTAACATCGAAACCCGCTTCCATCATGACCATACACATGATATCACTCGCTCTTAGTATTCCCTGACCGCCGACACCGGCGAACAGTATGTTTTTTACTTTGGAATCAATCATTGACGTTTCCCTTTTCTTTAACTGATCGCGCCGAATTTACAGACTTGAGCGCACAAACCGCAACCATTACAAAATGTTTCATCAATAAATGAGATGCCCTTGCGATTGGAGCCTTCCTTGATCACGCCTTTTTTCCAGGAAATCGGCGGACAATTGAGCCCCAGACAAGATTTGCACCCTTCACACTTATCCGCATCAACTTTCAGAGGTGGCTGTGGTTTGATATTAGCCCTCTTAAACAAAGCGCAAGGTCTCTGGGCAATGATGACGGACGGGCCGGAACTGGCCAGTTCTTCCTTGATCGCGTTTTTGGTTTCGTTTAAATTATACGGATCGATAACCCTTATATTTTGAATGCCTAGGGCAGATACTAAAACATTTAGGTTAACTTTTTTTGCCTCTTTTTTCAGGAGGGTGTAACCAGTGCCCGGATGCTCCTGCATACCAGTCATAGCTGTAGTGCTATTATCCAGAATAATGATCAAGGCGTCACTGTTGTTGTAGGCCATGTTTAAAAGCGAGGTTATACCAGAATGCAGGAAGGTGGAATCGCCAATCACGCCAACTACCTTGCCCTTCCCTTTTTCATTTAGAGCTTTGCTCATGCCGTGCGCCATGCCAATGCTTGCGCCCATGCAGATGCAGGAATGCAATCCCTCCAGCGGTTTCAAATAAGACAGGGTATAACAGCCAATGTCACCATGGACATAGGCTTTTGATTTTTTGAGCGCGTAAAACAAACCACGATGCGGACAGCCGGGGCAAAGATTTGGCGGACGCTGCGCAAGGCTTTCTTTATAAGGAGAAACAGCACCCTGCAAATCCGAGTTAATTGCGTTTTTAATGACGCCAGGGTCAAATTCATTGGTATAGGGAAAGATGTCCTTGCCGGTTACAGGTATTCCCATGGCTTTGATCTGTTCTTCCAGGTAAGGATCAAGTTCTTCCACCACATATATTTTTTTTACTTTTGACGCGAAATGACGAATCAATTTTTCGGGCAGCGGATAGACCATACCCAGTTTCAGATAAGAATAATTCGGGAAAACGTCTTTAGCGTAGTTATACGGCATACCGGCGGTGATGATGCCGACTTCCGGGTCGTTGATTTCCATTTTATTTTCGGGAAAAGTCTCAACGAACTTCTTGAGAGCCACCTGGCGTTTTTCCACTTCCACGCGCCTGGTACGGGCGTTGATAGGAACCATGACGTATTTTCCCGCGTTATGTTTGAGTGTCGTTTTATCTTCAGGTAGTTGTGGTTCGCTTAACGTGACAACGGATTTGGAATGAGAAACGCGTGTCGTCGAACGCAAAAAAACAGGCGTATCGAATTGTTTGCTGATTTGAAACGCCAGACTTACGTAATCTTTAGCTTCCTGAGGGTCCGCCGGTTCCAGCATGGGAATTTTGGCAAATTTGGCATAGTTGCGGTTGTCCTGCTCGTTTTGTGAACTGTGCATGGACGGGTCATCGGCGCTGATGATCACCAACGCTCCTTCGATGCCCGTGTAACTGACAGTAAAAATCGGGTCGGCAGCGACATTCACGCCAACGTGCTTCATCACGGCCAGCGCCCTCGCTCCGCCCAGGGCTGCGCCAATGGCCACTTCCATCGCAACTTTTTCATTGGGCGCCCATTCGGCGTAAACGCCGTCATATTTTGCAAACTCTTCCATGATCTCCGTACTGGGTGTGCCGGGATAGGCTGCCGCAAACCTTACGCCCGCTTCATAGACACCACGGGCGATAGCTTCATTTCCTGACATTAATAATTTTTTCAAATGCTTGTGCCTCCGTGTAAATCAGCTCAGGATGGATATTTTTCGCTTGATAAAAATGGTTGCCGCAGGCTCGGTTGTTTTTTCCAATGCTTTCTTATAGTATTCCAGAGCTTTTGTTTTATTATTTAATTCTTCATATGCACGCGCTATGTTACGTAATCCAATCACTTCAAAGCCTATATTATAAGCGCTTTGCGCTTGTTCAAAATACTTTAGTGCTTCCTTAAAGTCCTTTTTGGCTTCGTATAAATACCCCAGAGATGTTAAAGTTAGAAATGTAACGCCCGTTTTGTCGGTTCTGGTTTTGCTGACAAATTTCTCGTAGGAGCTGATTGCCCTGTCGATTTCGCCGTTATTGTAATAAACATTACCCAGGTGATAATACGCCATTCGACCGCTCCAGCTGTACGGATACTTATCAATCAAGTCTTCGAATATCTTAATATTTTCATTAATAGTTTCTTTATTATCCCCGCTTTTGAGAATGTTTCCCTGAGCCTTGGCGTATAGTTTTAAAGCAGAATTGGAGTAATAGCTCCAGTAAAAATAAATTCCCATAGCAATGACAGTGGCGCAAACCAGTGCTCCGCCGACCACCATGACACGGGTCATATTTCCAGAAACATAATCGCCTACTCTCTCGAATGTGGTTTGAAATGCATCAGGGCTTTTCAGTTCTTTCTTGGTTAACTTTGCGGACATATTATTCCCCTTTATTGATATTATATTTGTCGGTTAATTCTAGAAGCAATTGCGGTATCCGGCGGATTTTTCCTTCATTGTTGGTGCAGGCATGCACGGTGTAACCTTCCACAAGAACCTTTTGTTGATTTTCGTCCCATATTTTGGAATTGAATTTGATGCTCGCTCTTTTGATATAATCAAATTTTGTTTCAACCATTACCAGCTCATCGTACCTTGCGGGCGCGAGATAATGGCAGGACACTTTGGTCAATGGAAGATTAAGACTAAGTTTTGCCAGTTCCGTATAGGCCACTCCCAATTGTCGCATCAGTTCACTGCGGCCTAACTCGAACCAGCGAATATAATTAGTATGATAGACAATACCCATCGCATCTGTGTCAGCATAAATCACGCGAACTTTTGTATAATTACTAAGCAAGAAAGGCACCCCAGTCCCGAATGAATTTTTCCATCAGCAGGTGGCCGGGAGATACCAAAATACCGCTTTCCCTGGCGGCAGCTTCGGTAAAGGGCCGCCCTACCGCAAGATTTTCTTCTTTGCGAGACGACAAAACGGCAAAAGGACTCGGATCGCCAACATGAGTTCTCAGATCAATTGGAGTCGGATGATCGCTTAAAACAAGAATCCGATAATCACCCGATTTGTCGATGTTATTCAGTATTATCCCGACTATTTTTTCGTCGAAAAGTTCAATGGCCTGAATCTTACCCTCGGCATTGCCCTCATGACCCATTTCATCAGGGGCTTCCAGGTGGAGAAAAACAAAATCCATGAACTTCAGCGCGTCAAGCGCCATATTCGCCTTACCTTCATAATTAGTGTCGATGTAGCCGGTGGCCCCTTCTACGGTTAACCGTTTCAGTCCGGCAATCGATCCCAGGCCATTAAGGAGATCAACTGCCGAAATCATGCCGCCTTTGAAATCATATTTCTGGGTCAACGGAACAATTTGTGGTTTTCTCCCCTGCCCCCACAGCCAGATGGAATTCGCCTGCTTTTTACCATCCGCCAGGCGCTTGGCGTTGACCGGGTGGTCTTTTAAAATCTCCGCCGCTTTTGCCGTCAGCTCATTAATATCGCCCGCGCAATCTCCCTGGGGGAGATATTGGGCGATGGCCTTGCC
>CAIVDK010000061.1 GCA_903904655.1 uncultured delta proteobacterium
GGAACGCAGGGGAAGGGGAAGTTTCAACTGGAATTGAACGGACAGTACGACTGGGACAGGCAAGATGCTGACGACGTATCTACCAAAACCACAGGGGGGCAGGTGGCGGCCACACTGTCCTATGGGATCGCGGAAAACGTAGATTTGGTCTTGAGCCTGCCCTATCAGTGGGGAAAAACCGAAGAAAATGAAGCGATAGCCTATGATGAAAAAGGAATCGGCGATATGGTTTTTGAAACCAAGTGGCGGTTCTTCGAAAAAGAGGGGTTTAGTCTGGCATTGAAGCCGGGCATCAACATCCCCACCGGCAACGATGAAAAGGGGCTTGGCACCGGACAACTGGGCGGCCATCTCTTTTTGATCGGTTCCAAGGAGCTGGGGCCTTGCGCATTTCACGCGAATCTGGGTTACATCCGCAATGAAAACAAGGCTGAAGAACGCAAGGATATCTGGCATGTGTCGCTTGCCACAACATGGGAAGTCATCAAGGATTTTAAGCTAATTGCCAATATCGGCATTGAACGCAATCCCGATTATAGCGCAAGCAATGATCCCGCCTTTCTCATCGGCGGCATCATCTATTCCGTAACTGAAAATATTGATCTCGATTGTGGTGTAAAATACGGCTTGAACTCATCCGAAACCGACATCTCTCTGATGGCGGGAATTGCCTTCAGGTTTTAGAGATAAAGTCTAATTACTAATTATTCTTATTAAGGAGAAATTACGATGCACATGGCAGACGCTTTACTCTCCCCAGCAGTGGGAGCAACGATGTGGGCAGGCTCAATGGCGGCTATAGGATATTCCTCCAGGAAACTGAAGGAAAACATTGATAATAGAACAATACCTCTAATGGGGGTTCTAGGCGCATTCATATTTGCGGCACAAATGATCAATTTTACCATCCCCGGCACAGGTTCCAGCGGTCACTTAGGCGGAGGTATGATCCTGGCTGCTATCCTTGGACCATATGCTGCATTTCTCGTCATGGCTTCAGTCCTGACGGTACAAGCGCTCTTTTTTGCCGATGGCGGACTGCTCGCCTTGGGCTGCAATATATGGAACTTAGGCATATATCCCTGTTTCCTCGCCTATCCCCTGATCTACAAACCCATCGCGGGAAATGGCACGAGTAACCGGCGGATCGCCATCGCCTCGATCTTAAGCGTGCTGCTCGCGCTGCAACTGGGGGCGTTCTCGGTCGTTTTGGAGACGCTCCTGTCCGGAAAGAGTGAATTGCCCTTCGGCACTTTCGTCCTGCTGATGCAACCGATCCATCTGGCTATCGGTCTGGTGGAAGGATTTGTCACTGCCGGGATTATTACCTATGTGCAAAAAGCCAGGCCGGAAATCCTCCAAAGCAGCAGCGCCTCTAGGTCTCTCGATGCCGGCATTTCGGTAAAAAATGTTCTGGTCGTCTTTGCTATTCTGGCTGTGATTACCGGTGGAACACTCTCCTGGTTTGCCTCCACTCATCCGGATGGCCTGGAATGGTCTATTGAAAAAGTTACCGGAAAGGGTGAACTTACCGGGCAGCAGCAGGGCATAGCTCCCGTTCTCAAGGGAATTCAGGAGAAGACCGCCTTTCTTCCCGACTACAACTTTAAGCCGGATGTCAAGGAGGAATCCAAAGAGGAAAAAGCCCCTGCCTGGCCGGGAATTGAAACCGGCACTTCGGTTGCAGGCATTGTGGGCGGAGGAATTGTACTAGGGCTTATTTTGTTGATCGGATTAGGAATCAGGTTCTTCAAGAAATAGTAGTAGTCAAGAAAAATTAAACATACGCCTCTGCAAAAAAAGAACTGGAGTTCTGGCAGAGGCGTATGATATTTAAGAGAGCTATCTTTTAAGGCTTTCGCAGGACGCAATTATGACCTTTGACAAGGAATATTATAACATCGGGCTTCTAGACCGGCTCTCCTATAAGAACTCATTTGTGCATCGGCTGGATCCACGAGTCAAACTGATCGCTACTTTGCTTTTCCTCTTTACAGTTATCTCTTTTTCCAAGTATGAAGTTGTCGCACTGTTGCCTTTTTTCCTCTATCCGGTGTTACTGATGATGTTGGGAGAAATTCCGCTCCTGTTTATAATCAAGAAGGTCGTGCTGGTTTCACCCTTTGCAATCTTTGTCGGTATCTTCAATCCTCTTTTGGATACAGGCCAGATCGTTTTGTTACAGGGGTTGACGATTTCGGCAGGATGGTTCTCTTTTTTTTCGATTCTGGTCAAGTTCACACTAACTGTCAGCACGGCGCTCCTGCTTGTCGCCACGACTTCTTTCCCTGGAGTTTGCCACGCGCTGCGGCAGTTGGGCGTTCCGTCTCTTTTTGTTTCTCAGCTCCTTTTTCTTTACCGCTATATTTTTGTACTTATGGAAGAAACCATGCGAATTGTCCGGGCGCGAGATATGCGATCTTTTGGACGGCGGGGCGCGGGGATAAGAATTTTTGTCCGTCTTGTCGGGATCCTTTTTTTGCGCACCGTCGAAAGAGCCGAACGGATATATTACGCCATGCTTTCCC
>CAIVDK010000062.1 GCA_903904655.1 uncultured delta proteobacterium
AAAGGCGATAACGTCGCCATCATGCTTTCCAACTGTCCGGAGTTTGTCATTTCCTATTTTGCCGCTTTAAGGCTTGGGGCTGTCGCCGTAACCCTGAATGTCATGTCCACCTCTTACGAACTTCAGCATCTCGTTGAGAATAGCGAGGCCAAAGTCTTTATCACGACAGACAACCTGGCCAAGAGGTTCCAGGCCATCCAGGAGACGCTCCCCCTCTGCCGACACCTGATCACGACCAGCGGCTTAAAATCCGGGTCCCTTTTCGACGAAATCATCCACCGTGGATTTGTGAGCGCGGACGCGCCTGTTCTTCAGGGGAGTGATCCGGCTGTCATGATCTATACGGCAGGTCTCATGGGAAAACCCCTTGGCGCTGTTTTAACGTATGATAATCTTGCCACCCAGGCGGATCTGCTCCGCACAATCTGCAACGGCACAAAAGACGATCGATCCCTGGCCGTCATTCCACTCTTCCACTCCTTCGGCGCGGCCGTCAATATGCTGTGCCCCCTCTGCTTGGGCGGCGCAATCGTGCTGATGGATCGCTTTACGGTGGAAGGCATCTTTGCAACGATCCAAAAGGAACAGGTGACCTACCTCACAGCCGTTCCACGCCTCTTTATGGGAATGCTGTTCCACGATAAGCTCAAAGAATACAATCTCAGCTCCATGCGCTTTGGTATCACAGGCGGGTCTCCCATGGCGCCGGAACTATTTGCCGAATTCGAAAAGCATCTTGGCATTCAGGTGCTGGAAGGGTACGGACTGACGGAAACATCTCCCTGCTGTATATTCACAATGCCCGACAAAGTGCAGAAACCCGGATCCATAGGAACAGTTCTGCCGGGTGTTGCGGCAAAGGTCGAAGACGATGCCGGTGGTGAAGTGGCTGCGGGCGTGGTTGGAGAGCTGGTCGTCCGCGGTGATGTTGTTATGCAGGGTTACTACAAGGATGAGGCAGCGACAGCTGAAGTCATCCGCAACGGCTGGCTGCACACGGGCGATCTGGCCTATATGGATGAGGAAGGCTACGTTTTTCTGGTCGGTTTGAAGAAACGCATGATTATTACAAGTGGTTTCAACGTCTATCCCAAAGAGGTGGAATTAATTCTGGGTATGCATCCCGCTGTTGTCGCCTCGAAAGTCGTCGGTGAAAAGGATCTCATGCGGGGAGAGATTGTCAAAGCGCTCATTGTGAAAAAACCCGGCGACGAGACAGACGAGAAAGAAATCATGCAGCATTGCCGGGATTACCTGTCCGCCTATAAGGTTCCCAGAGGGGTGTCGTTTGTCGCAACCCTCGATTAAGGAAAAATTATAATGAGTAAGTTCATCGACCTTTCAGTGGCCATTGAAAGCGGGCTGCCCAGTGATCCGCCAATCATGATACCAAAGATTACGTATGTAGATCATGTGCTTGGGGCTGAGAGCATGAAGACATTTTTTCCGGGAGTGACCGCCGGTGATCTGCCGGGTGGACTTGGTTGGGCGGTCGAGATACTGGAAGTCTCGACGCATGCAGGTACGCATATGGACGCGCCCTGGCACTTTCACCCCACACAGGATCAGGGGAAGCCGGCACTGACCATCGATAACTTCCCGCTTGCGTGGGGCGTGGGCAATGGTGTGAAGCTCGACTTTTCCGATTTTCCTGACGGGTACAATATCTCGGTTGAGGACATAAAAGCCAAGCTCGGTAAAATCGGTCATACACTGAGTTCAGGAGATGTATTTCTTGCACAAAGCGGAGCGGCGCCTTACTGGGGCACACCCGAATACCTTTTAAAAGGATGCGGGTTCAGCCGGGAATCCACACTTTGGATTCTTGACCAAGGCGTGCATGTGGTCGGGACGGACGGCTGGAGCTGGGACCGACCGCTTCCCTTCCAAGCCAAAGAATTTGCCGAGACAAAGAATGCCGCAATTATTTGGGAAGGACATTTTGCGGGTATTGAAAAGGGATATTTTCAGATTGAAAAGCTCACAAATTTAGATCTGCTGCCATCAACAGGTTTCAAATTTTACTGCTTCCCAATTAAAATTAAAGGGGCAAGTGCAGGGTGGATAAGGGCAGTAGCAGAGCTTTCGTAATGCGGAATAGTCCTATTTAACTTATCATGTGTTGGATAAATATTTTAATCGCAATAACATGCGGATGAATTCCGCGAAGGAGGTTACTATGGAGTTGGCTGCCGCAGTCAGAGGAAGGAGAAGTATTCGTAAATTCAAATCGCAGGATGTGTCCAAAAGTGTCATCATGGAAATTTTGGAAGAGGCGCGCTGGTCGCCATCCTGGGGGAACACGCAACCCTGGACTTTATGCGTATTGACGGGTACTGCACTGGCGAAATTTAAGGAAATGAATCTCCGGCAAACGCTGACGGGTGCGGCAACGGCCTCCGATGTGCCCATGCTGGAGAAATGGCCCGATGCCATGAAAGCGCGCTACGGTGATTTGGGTAAAGTTCTATTGAGTGCACAGGGTATCCAAAGAGACGATAAAGCAGGGCGCGCCAAATACTATCAGGATATGGTTTCCGCCTTTGACACCCCGTGCCTCATTCTGGCCTGCATTTCGCGGGATAATCTCGTCGAATATCAGATGCTGGACGTCGGCCTTATCGTCCAGACCATCTGTCTTGTGGCTCATGACAAAGGCCTGGGCACCTGTCTTTTGGCAGCGGCCGTGCGTTATCCTGCCGAAATCAGAAAGATAGCAGCAATTCCTGATGACCAGAAAATTATTGTAGGAATTGCGCTGGGCTATCCGGATTTTTCATCCCCTCTCAATAATTTTGAGCGCGAAAGAGCAAAGCTCGCAGAGATCGTCCACTGGGCGGAATAGACGGTAGATTCCAGAATGAGAGCAATCAAAGGGGAGAGCAAAGGCACCAATATGAACACAATTCCTGCTGATGCCTCGACGGTGATACTTTTGAGGTCTTGTCCGGACACTGGCGTCAAAGACATCGAAGTGCTCCTGGTGCTGCGGAATCGCAAGAGCAGCTTTGTTCCCGGCTATCATGTGTTTCCCGGCGGCGTTCTCGATCCCGAAGATTACGAACCCGGTATGGAGCGTTTTATCCGGTGCCTCGACAGGAAACAGGCCGCCCGGATTCTTCCCGATATGTCGCATCCGGAGAAAGCTCTGGGCGCCTGGGTTGCGGGCATCCGCGAGACATTTGAGGAGGTGGGGCTTTTGATCGCCCGGCAAAAGGACGGCACCCCCGTTACCATGGGAACAGATGAGGAACGCCTGCGGTTTGGCCGCTACAGGCAGAGGCTCATCAAGGGAGAAATGAAATTTCTTCAGATGCTGGACGTGGAAGACATTGTCCTTCCCGGAGAGGGCCTTCATTACTTTTCTCACTGGATTACGCCTGAATTTTTGCCGCTGCGCTATGATGTGCGATTCTTTATGGCACCGTCCCCGGCCGGACAAACCGCCGTTTGCGACGGCGTGGAACTGACAAATCACGCCTGGCTGCGGCCTTCCGTGGCCCTCAAAGACTATGAGGCGGGCAAGATCGGGATGGTCCTGCCCCAGATCATTACGCTTGAGGAACTCTCCCGTTTCAAGACGGTCGAGGAAGCCATCGCGTCTGCGCGGGAGCGCCACGTTCCCGCCATCCTGACCAAGATTGTTCAGCTTGACGGCAGGGATGTGGAAGTGATGCCCGACGGCACTGTTTTTGAAAACCGCCCCCCTGTTTACTCATGGCCTGACCATAAGAAGTAAAAAAAGTCATTTGGGAGAGGAGAAATTCTATGAAATTATCTTCTGCTTTTGTCGGTGCAACCCTGAAAGAATACACCTGCATCATTACCGCCCGCCGTATTATGAATTATGCGGCGGCGATCGGCGATGCTAATCCTCTTTACTTCAATGATGAACGGCCGGAAGGGATTATCGCGCCGCCCCTCTTTCCCGTGGCGCTTACCTGGCCCATTGTGGAAAACATTGCGGATTATCTGGACACTCCGGAATTTCCCCAGGAAGTCCTCTTCACCCAGGTCCATTACAGCGAGCACCTCAGCATCCACAGGCCGGTTAAGCCCGGCAGTCATCTGACCATCAAAGGCATTATTGCCGCCATCGAGCCGCATCGAGCAGGAACCTATGTCATTACACGGTTTGATGCGCATGATACCGATGGCAACCATTATTTTACGGAGCATATCGGCGCCATGATGAGAGGGGTTGCGTGCGAAGACACAGGAAAAGGCGGCCAGTCCGTTCCGTCTGTTCCAGGGCAAACGCAAGAGTCCGCCGCCTTGTGGGAATCCGTTATCCCTATTGATCCGCTGGCGCCCTTCATTTACGATGGATGCACGAATATTTATTTCCCCATCCATACATCCGTACAATTTGCACACCAGGTGGGGTTACCCGGTATTATCCACCAGGGGACGGCCACCCTTGCCCTTGCTGTCCATAGCGTCCTGAACCGGGAGGCGGGCGGCGATCCGCATCGGGTGGCGACGATTTACTGCCGCTTTTCAGGAATGGTGCTTCCTGGTTCAGCTATTCGGGTCTGCCTCACCGGTAAAAACCAGACATCCTACGGGACGGACCTGTTCTTCACTGTTTTCAATGCCGAAGAGAAGCGAGCGATCAGCGACGGCTACATCCGATTGAAAGACTAAAGGAGAAAGCACAATATGGCCAGTCTGGGAAGCGTCCGGTTTATAAAAATACGGAAGTATTTATCTCATGAGGTGCAGTTTGGCGACTCCACAAATTCCTAAAACGGATCCCTTTGCGTGTAAGGTTCGCCCTCGCGGCCTATACCGCTTGCTGCCCATTCTCGCAACCCTGCGCAGTTATCAACGCGACTGGGTGTTGCCTGATATTGTCGCCGGGCTGGTCCTTACCGCGATCCTCGTACCTGTCGGCATGGGCTATGCCGCGGCCTCAGGCTTGCCTGCCATTTACGGCCTGTATGCCACTATAGTTCCACTGATCGCTTATGCCATCTTTGGTCCGAGCCGCATTCTGGTTCTGGGGCCGGACTCGGCGCTGGCTGCGCTCATTGCTGCAACGATTCTGCCGCTGGCCGCAGGTAACCCGGATAAGGCTCTGGCTCTGGCCTCCATGCTGGCTATTTTATCGGGGGTATTATGTATTGGGGCGGGCCTGGCCCGGTTCGGTTTCATTACCGATCTTCTCTCGAAGCCCATTCGCGACGGCTATCTCAACGGAATTGCGCTCACGGTATTGATTGGCCAGTTGCCGAAAGTTCTCGGCTTTTCCGTCAGCGGCAGTAGCTTTTTAAAGGAGGCAAATGGCCTCCTGCTAAGCATTTGGAATGGGCAAATCAACGAGACGGCTTGTATCATTGGTGTGTCTTGCCTGATGGTGATTCTCGGGTTCAGGCGGTGGGCGCCCAGAATTCCAGGCGTATTGATTGCTGTGGCCGGCGCGACGATTCTTGTTTCCTTGTTGGATTTGTCCGCCAGGGCGGGAATTGCTGTGATCGGCCCGTTGCCGCAAGGCTTGCCTCAATTCCAAATTCCAGTCGTCTCGCTTGCCGAATTCGGCAGCTTGTGCGCCGCCGCCGTTGCGATTGCGCTGGTGTCTTTTGCCGATATGAGCGCGCTTTCGCGCACGTTTGCTCATCGGACGGGTTCTGAAGTTGACAGCAATCAGGAAATCATAGCGCTTGGCGCAGCCAACGTTGCTGCCGGTTTTTTTCAGGGGTTTCCCGTGAGTAGCAGCGCGTCGCGCACGCCGGTTGCCGAATCTGCCGGCGCCAAAACGCAAATCACCGGCGTGGTCGGTGCGATATGTATTGCACTCTTGTTGATATTTGCGCCCAGGCTGCTCACAAATCTGCCTCAGGCAGCGCTCGGCGCTATTGTGATTGCCGCCTGTATCAGTCTGGTTGAAGTTCGTGGTGTTCTACGCCTTTATAAACTGCGGCGCGACGAGTTTGTGTTATCCCTTGTGTGTTTTCTCGGCGTGGTGCTGCTGGGGGTTATTCAGGGCATATTCATTGCGGTCGGTCTGGCGTTACTCGCTTTCATCTGGCGCGCGTGGCAGCCTTATGACGCTGTGCTCGGACATGTGGATGGTCTGAAAAGCTATCACGATATTTCCCGCCATCCCGAGGCCAAACGCATTGACGGCCTGGTGCTCTTCCGTTGGGATGCTCCGCTATTTTTTGCCAACGCAGAGATATTCCGCAATCAGGTTTTGCGCGCGGTGGCGAATGCTCCGACACCGACCCAGTGGGTTGTCGTTGCGGCGGAACCAATTACCGATGTGGATATTACGGCTGCCGACGTGCTGGCCGACCTCGATTTCGCGCTGCATCAGGCCGGTATGGATTTGTTTTTCGCAGAGATGAAAGGCCCGGTGAAAGACAGGTTAAAGCGCTATGGCCTGTTCAACAGGCTGGGCATCGAGAATTTCTTCCCTACAATCGAGCAAGCCGTTGAGCGTTATTTGATCGTGCACAAGACCACACGGTTGGATTAGCCGGGGCTTTACGGCGGATGTTTTATCGCGGAATAAACCCATGAAAATATAAACGATAGTTTGTTCTATATATGCGTAATTATATTAAAGGATAAAAAATGAGTGAAAGAAAACTGGTAATACCAAGTTGCATTCAAAGGATAACGAACCAATGTAGTCCGAACCTCGGGTCACCTTCAGGTGATTAGGTTCGTGTGTTCAACGGGTCTAATAACCTAAAGGTCACAAGCGACACGTACTACTGTTAACATTTGATAGTGACTTGGTATAAGCACTAAAAAAATGTTTGAAAAAGCATTAGCTTAGTCATTCTCTGCAGCGTAGATGAAAAAGGTCAGGTTGAAGCAGGGTTACCACGCAATCCCCTTCGCTTTTAAAACGTCTTGTGCCGCTTTAAACCCTAATCCTGCCGCCTTTTTATAATTTTCAACCGACTGTTTGGGATTGCTAAGCTTGTCATAGGCCAACCCTCTTCTATAATAAGCGCTTGCATAGTCAGGGCTCAGCGCGATTGTTTTGTCAAAATCCTGTATTGCCCGATCGGGGTCGCCAAGGCTATGGCGGGCAGTCCCCCGGACATAATAGGCCTCTGCAAGATTCGGGTTCAGCTCGATGGCCTTGTCATATGAATCAATGGCCTCTTGATAGTTTCCCGATACGGAAGAAGCGTATCCCTTTTTAAACCAGTCGATTGCCGAGAGTTCTCTAACGGTTTTATTATGGTCCATTGCCGGTTCCTGCTTCTTGACGCCCGCTGCCGCCGTCAATTCTTTCCGCAGCTTTTCATTTTCCCTTGCAAGATCATCCAACCGTTTCTTGATTTCCGCCAGTTCCTTTGTTTTTTCGTTATATTTGCGAAGGACGTCCATCGGCGTGTCGGCTTTGTCGCGCTGGTTGATCTCGATGGCCTTGTTATAATCCTCCATCTCTTTAACTTTGTTGCCCAGTTTGCCATGGAGGACTCCCCGGTTATAATAGGCGTTTGCGTATTCCGGGTTGAGATCGATGGCTGTATCCATATCTTTGATCGCCTGACTGAAGCTGCCGAGTCTATTGTGGATCGTTCCCCGATTATAATAGGCCTCCGCAAATTTTGGATTCCATGAGATGGCCGCGTAGAAATCTTTTAGCCCTTTTTCCAGGTCGCCAAGTTTGACATAGGCAGCCCCCCGATTATTATAAGCCTCCGCATAGTCTGGTCGCAGCTTGATGGCCTTGTCATAATCCTTGATTGCCCGATTGAAATCGCCAAGATCATTGTGGACAATCCCCCGATTATTATACGCCTCTGCATGGTTTGGGTTTATCTCAACGGCCTTGTTGTAATCCTGCATTGCCCGATTGGAATCACCAAGATAATGATAGGATAGACCCCGTCTGTAATAGGTGTCTGCCTTTCCCGGAACCAGCGTCATGAACTTTCCATACTCCTGTATAGCCTGCTGATAGGCGCCCTTCTCGTGATAGTCCCTGGCTTGTTCTAAAGCGCTTGCCGCCTGCAGGGTTATCTCATTGGTCCTTTTTTGGGCAAAGAGCGGATTGGTCACAAACAGGAAAGATAGCATTATGATTGACATGGAGCACAAGATACCTGTTTTGATCTTCATCTTGTCAATCCTCCTTGATGTCAGGATTATTTTTGATAAGACATTGCTTATTCATAGTTGAACTATAGGAAACGCGGTCTTGTATGTCAAGGAAATCTTGACCACATGACTAAGGCGACTATTGACAATTACCCTTCTCTTAGTTCATGATGTGGTAAAAGATCTAAGGAGGTTTAAAATGGGAGAAGTTGTTCATACATCAAAAATTAAAATCGTCAGGGAAAAAGGACCGACTCGGAGAGCGATGATAGAGGGTTTTTCGGAACCGGTCTATTATGGTGTCCACGGGGGGATCATGAAGTTCTACAAAGTTGAGCCGGAGAAGGAGCATGCGGCAACACTCGACCATATTGTTGCAGCAACAGCAGGTTGAATGATGGGAACACTGGCCACGGTGATGGCCGGAAAAAAGATTCCCACCCCGGAAACTCTTTATTGGGCTGATGTGGAAGGAGATATTGAAAATGTCAATGGCGTCCTCAAAATCACAACCATTCGCGTTAAATACCACCTGAAAGCAACCGAAGAAA
Source organism: uncultured delta proteobacterium (assembly GCA_903904655.1). Classification (GTDB taxonomy): domain Bacteria; phylum Desulfobacterota; class Syntrophia; order Syntrophales; family Smithellaceae; genus UBA8904. The sequence goes on from CAIVDK010000062.1 coordinate 8,619, forward strand.
AGATGGCCGATGCGAAAGAGTGCTTCTCCAACTATATCACTCGTTGCCCAGCCGCCCAGAGTGTCATCGGATGTATCAAGATTGAAGACGAATTGTTCTTCGAGAAGTAAATAAAGTATTGCTGTCAAAATATAAGAACGCGGCAAGAAAAATATATTTTTCTTGCCGCGTTCCGCTATTCAGTGCTTCGCTTTCAAGAAGTCCACAGCCAGATGGGAAAGTGCGCGTACGCCTGTTATCAAGGCGCTTTCGTCTATGTCGAAGAAAGGGGAGTGTATCGGTATTACATCGCCGTTAGGCGGCTTGACGTTCATGAAGAAGAAGAACCCCGGTATTTTTTCCTGATAAAAACTGAAGTCTTCCGAACCGGTCATTAATGGTACTTCGACAACGTCCTCCTTGCTTACAAGTTTCTGAAGGATTGGGACAATCTTTGCCGTAAGCGCCGGATCATTAAACGTTACGGCAAATGCTCGTTTCACGGTCACGTCGGCCGTCGCACCGGCACTTTTCGCGATCATCTGTGCCGTCTTTTTAACCTTCACAAGGATCTCTTCGCGGATATTGTTGTCAGCAACACGTATCGTCCCCGTCATTTCGACTTTTTGAGGAATGATATTGAACCTTTGACCGCCACTGATCTTGCCGATGGAAATAACGGCTGGCGTTCGGGTCAGATCGGTTTGGCGGCTGACGATTGATTGCAATCCGATAATAATCTGTGCCGCCACGACAATGGGATCAACGCCTTGCCAGGGCATAGCCCCGTGGGTTTGAGATCCCTTGACCACAATATTCAGGACATCTCCCGACGCCATAAAAGGGCCCGATCGGTAGAAGAACAACCGCCCCGGAAAGCGGCCGACATGGAGCCCGATGATGGCATCTGGCCTCGGATCTTTCAAGGCGCCTTCCTTGATCATTAAGAACGCCCCGCCTTCTTCACCTTCTGGAGGACCCTCCTCTGCCGGTTGAAAAATGAATTTTACGCTGCCTGTAATTTTCTCGCGCATTTTCGAGAGGACTTCAGCCGTTCCCATGAGGATCGCCGTGTGGCAATCATGACCGCAGGCATGCATCACACCAGCGCTTTTGGAGGCATAGGGCGCCTTCGTCATTTCAGTTACGGGCAGTGCATCCATATCGGCGCGCAAGGCGATAACGGCGCCTTTCTTTTTGCCATGCAGCAGACCGGTGACGCCCGTCTTGGCAATACCGGTCCTAACCTCCAAACCGAGCTCTTTCAGATGCCGGGCGACAAGCGCTCCAGTTCTGAACTCTCGATTGGAAAGCTCCGGATGCTGGTGAATGTCTCGTCGCCAGGCGATTATCTTGGCTTCCACTTCTTTTGCCAAGCGATCAATTTCTGTTTTCATAGACTCCTCATCAATGGCTCCGTAAAAACCGGATGCAACGCCTGGATCTATGGGGTGAAAATTATATAAATTTTATGCATCCTTGATTTTTGCCAGATTTTTCGCCCACTTGATCTTATTCGGCAAGTTCCCCAGGCGCTGGTACATGACCCGTTGGCTCTGAGGAGGACCGGCGCCGTGCATACTTTCAATCATGCATGTGCCGCCCGTCATATTTTCAATCAGTCGCAGTATTTTCATTCTGTTTTCCGTCGAAACACCTTCCACGCCAGCAAGGAATTTCTTTACATACTTGCCGACCTCCGGACTTCTCAGATCCTGGTCAAAGGGAAGGGTTGCCATAATCCCGCCGGCTATATCATGAGCCAGGCGCGAGATTTCATAGATGTTGCGAGTGATGTTGTGCTTGGTGCAATTGGCCAGGAGTGGATCGGGATAAAAAGCGCCGCTTGCTGTTTTAAACCCCATGGCGGAGCAAGCCACCGAGCCCGCATAGACGGTTTCGGCCAAATGCATCATCTCAATTAGCTTATCCTTGACGTGAGAGGCGTTTGCTGTGCCCTGATACTGGGCAGACAGAGCTGTGGCTCCGACAATGATGTCGGATACGCCGCCCTTGCAACCTCCGTAGTTCTGTCGGTGCAGGGTGGCAAAGCGCTCGACGAGCATGCCGCTGAATTCAATTTCACCACACATGAAAACCCTCTCCCAGGGGACGAAAACATCTTCAAAAATAATGAGGGCTTCACCGCCGACAACGCCGAATTCCTTGTTCCCGGCGTCAATCCCTTCTTCGAGCTTTCTTTCCTCATTGGACTGGCGGCCGAAAATAAGGGTGATTCCTTTTGCCGTTAAAGGAATTGCCGCTGCAACGGCATA
>CAIVDK010000063.1 GCA_903904655.1 uncultured delta proteobacterium
ACCGCGATACCGCGAATCTGATCATCCGGAAGACACGGCACGTTGACATTGAACGCGCCACCTGCAAGCAAGGGGTTGGCTGCAAGGAATAAAACCAGTTTGCGGGCCATCCGGGCGGCAAAAGAAAAATCCGATTCCTGATGCGTATCGAGAGAGATGGCCATGGAGGTAACGCCCATCATCGCCGCTTCCGTCGCAGCTGAAACCGTTCCTGAGTAGATCACATTGTTTCCGCAATTGGCGCCACGGTTAATTCCAGACACCACCAGGTCCGGCATTTGTCCGACCAGTTCCTTGATGCCGATTTTCACGCAATCCGCCGGCGTACCGCAAACGGCGTAACCCAGAAAATTGCCGCCTTTCGTTGCGCTCCGCACCATCAGAGGACGAAAAATCGTAATCGCATGCCCGACAGCACTCTGTTCAATTTCCGGCGCGACAATAAAACAATCAGCCTCCTTCGACAGTTCTTCGTAAAGGGCGCTTAGGCCCCGCGCATAAATCCCATCATCGTTGGTCAGTAAAATCCTCATCTTTTCCCTATCACCTATTGCCCAAAGCCCATGACCTGTATGGTACGGTCGCGACCACCCCGTCGGGTGGCAAGACCGTTCTCTACCTTACTTTCCCGATCGGGAAACCCTGTCCGCTTATTGATATTGTGGGATACTGTGCCCGTTTAAAAACTTTTTCCGCCAGTAGCGGCACTTCATTATCCACGTAATCCGCCAACTCCGTTGTTTTGATAAATCCGGACTTGCTCTTATCGGCTTTGCCCTTCAAACCATCCACCAGAACAAAAGTAAAGAGCCCATGTCCGTTGTATCCTTCCAGTGCTTCCTGAATGGAGGTTGATGCCGATAAAATGGTCGAACCGACCGCACGGCTTAAGACCTTCATGGCTGTGTCTTCACTCATCCCACGGGTGAGCATGGCCGTTTGGATGACATCGCCCAGTTTTCCCGCGCTGCATGTATCGATGACAATAAGTTTCTTTGTTGCGGGGATATTGGCAATCAGTTCTTTGAGTGAATGCTGACTTACCGCATCTGTTTTTAGTTTTGCTGTCGATAAAGAACCTACATTGGACGTAATAAGAAAATATTCACCATCGTCAACTGTACCGTGGCTGGCCACATAAAAGACAAATAAATCATCGGGATTTAAGCTCTGCATGGCTTGAAGTTCTTTTAAGATGTTTTCCCTGGTTGTCTCTTCCTTAGAGGAAAGCTTTCTTACCTCTACTTTCTCAAAGAGAGGCGAAGCGCCTTTCTTTAGTGTGTCAGCAAATAACGACGCATCGGCGACAGCGTAGTTAAGTTGGAGCTTGGGATTTTTATACTCGTTGATGCCAATGACCAGAGCATAAAGTGAAGGTTTGCCGATGGCTTTAAATGCCGCTGCTATTTCATGAACAGCGGCATTGCTCTGCATGGTATTATCAGCATTAAAGGCGACTGCTTTGATGACGTTCACACCACTGGAAAGTTTCAGCTTGTATGTTTTTTGGATTTCGCTCTGATTGGCCGCGACAATTTTTACGCCTCGAGCGCTGTCCAGCATAACGGCGGAGCCGTTGAGGTAAAGCCGAATATCGCCAATCCCGCCACCGGCATCGGTAATTTTTAAGGTGATAGCGGCATCACTCTTATCGATACTTTGGGGGGTATCGACGATGGCCACCACCGGAGGCGGTTTGACATCCGCCACCTTTTTGAGTTCCTTCAAAGACCCGCCGGAAAGCGCAACTCGAACAAGATCGGGACGGTAGAAACTTTCCCGCAACTGCTCCGTGCTGTATTCTTTACCGCCGACTTTCACCTGAAGATACTGATCGCCTTTGGGTGAGGAGTTGTAATAACCATTTGCTGTTGTAATAACCCACTCCCCATCTTCAAAAGCAATCATGGAAGCAACTTCTTCGCCCGAGGAAACATTCCATATTCTTGTAGAAGCATCTCCTGCGGATATGACGTGTTTGCCATCGGGGGTAAATTTTGCAGAAGCACCCATTCCGGTATGTCCGGCAAATACTTTCCACTCAGTTCCTGATGCTAAATCCCAGATGATCACCTTACTATCGTATCCCGCTGACAAGGCATATTTGCCATCCGGCGAAAAAGCTACGGAGCTAATCCCGCCCATTCCTGTATGGCCAACAAAATTTTTAATTTGAGTTAAGTTCTTTGCATTCCACAATCTGACGCTATTATCAGACCCGCCGGACAGAGCATATTGACCGTCGGAAGAAACAGAAACGGCATTTACACGAGCAGGCGGAAGGAGGATGGAACCTCTTTCGCTAGCCACCACTGTTTTTATAGACTTCCCCGACGATATATCCCATAAATTCATTTTACCAAGACCTCCTCCAGATAGTATATATTTACCATCCGGAGAATAGGCTACAGCAGCAACATAATGTTCCATTTGCAATTTAAAATCCCTGATTTCCCCTCCTGTCGCTACATCATAGATTTTCAGAGTTGGAGGTTTCTGGCTAGAAAATCCAATGATATAGCCCCAGTCCCAAGGACTAGCACCACATATCAAATGTCTCCCGTCTGGAGAAAAAGCTATAGAGAAAGCTCCATTAGCATCAATTGTCATTATTTCTTGTCTTGTAGCAAAATCCCAAACCTTTGTTCCTTTGCCACCGGCAGCAAAATATTTTCCATCAGACGAAAAAGCGACTAAAATTGGACTAAGAGAATTTTCATGAGCGAATGTTTTTATTTTTACCGCGTGCAGAATGTCCCAGAGAATAAAAGAGTTCCAGCCTCCCGATAAAACATACCGTCCATCCGGAGAAATCGCCACGGGACCCACACCGGGAGCTTTTTGTTTAATTTCCCGGGACAGATCAGCACTCTTTGTCGTAAGAACAGGCTTAATGGTGCAGGAACAAAGAAAAAATGCTAAACACACTGCCAATATTGTTCGATAAGCAGACATATCCTCTCCTCTTCCATCATCATAGAACAAGGGGTTGCAACCACCACTGACGGGTGGCCAGACCCCTTATTCTGCCCCTTGCTGCCTCCACCGCGAAATGGTGGCAAAATTGTTCCCCACGCTTTACTATTCACGAGCGGAGCTTTACCTGACCTGCTCAATTTTCCCGTTTTGCACTCTCAAAATAAATGCGCTTTTTTGGGCCACCCGGCTGCCGCCAAAAGAAATGCTGCCTGTCGCTCCCCGAAAACTTTCTACGGCCAGCAAGGCCCGCTTGAATTCAGCGCGTGTTTTAATTTGCTGGTTTTCCAGAACACTCAGGACAATTCCCATCGTATCATAAGACAGGGCATCAATATTGCCGGGCTCCCGACTGTAAGCCGAATAATAAATATCAACAAAATCATTGGTCTCCGGCAGAAAGCCGTACACAAAAAAATTGTCGACAAAAATGGCCCCTTCCAGATATTCAATGTCTTTCTTCAATAAATCAGGCGAGTACCATAAGCTTGTCCCAAAAAATTGCATCCCTTTGACGCCATAAAAAGCAAGTTGAGAGGTAATCATCTTCACACGCAAGGCTGAATCCGGAATAAACAGGGCTTCAAAATTCACGCTTAATCTTGTTTTTGCTTCCTGAGTCGCGGCGTATGCTTTATCCGATGATACGATCTTGTTTCCTGTCAGCTTGCTGATCTGTTCCGTGAAATCCGTTTGCGTCTTCATGTAAGGAATGGCTTTACCCACCTTGATGCCCGTTTTTTTAGCTTCACTACGGAAGATACGAACCATTTCTTCTCCATAATCATCTTGCGGATAAAGGATTGAAAAAATCGCGGCATTCAATTTATTCAGGGCATATTTCGTTAAAGCCTCTATTTGCTGAGTCGGCGTCAGAAAATGCTGAAACACATACTCACCAGCTTCCGTGACACCCTCTTTTGAGGTAATTAAAATCAGCGGCACTTGCCGTTTTTGGGCTTCGCGGGCAGCAATGGTTGCTTCGACGGCGCCGGAGATAGCAACAATCGCCATCACTTTTGCCCCATCCGCCAAATAGGCAACGGCTTCCTTCATGCCATCCGGGGTTTCACCGGAGTCGGCGACAATAATTTCCCATGGAGAGGGAAAACGCTGATTGAATGTCTCCGCCGACAACAGAACCGCGTCGAGCGCCTTGCTTCCCGCATCAGCAAATCGGCCGGTAAGAGGAAAAACACATCCGATTGCATTACGATTGACTGAACGGGAAGGTGGTAAAACGACCAGCGGCTTTACCTCCAGTTGTTTAACTTCGGGGAGCTTGATTTCCGGAGAGTTAACTTCGGGGGGATTGGCCTGCGATGGCGTGGCTTTCAGCGGTTGAGCAGGTTTTTCAATCGCTTTCACTTCCGGCATCGCTGTTTTTTTTGGGGCAATCAAAGGCCCCATTGCAAAACCCGTTAAAAAGACAAATAGAAATATAATAGATATTGCAGCCAACAGGCGATAATTCTTCATTGTGCCTCCTTAATAGTCATGAAGAATTGTAGAATATTTTCCAGGACAGGTCGATATAAAAAAGTCCGAAACCGTGAAATACGGTTTCGGACTTGGGATAGGAATGATTTACTTTTTTACTTCTTCAAAATCCGCATCCACGACATCATCGTCCTTTTTGCTGGAGGCCTGGCCTTCGCCGCCAGCGGCTCCCGCGCCCGGTCCACCGGGACCGCCGGCCGTCTTGGCATACATGGCTTCCGCCAGCTTATGCGACACGGTCATCAGGTCGTCCTGAGCTTTTTTAATGGCTTCCAGGTCATCGCTTTCCATCGCTTTTCTCACGGTAACAATCGCTTCTTCGATTTTGGTCTTTTCCGCTGCATCGACCTTATCGCCGAATTCCTTGACATTTTTCTCTACAGAATACACCAGGGAATCAGCGTGGTTTCTGGCTTCGATGAGTTCCTTGCGCTTTTTGTCTTCTTCTGCGTGTGCTTCTGCGTCGCGCACAAGCTTTTCGATTTCCGCCTCGCTCAAGCCGCTGGAGGCTGTAATCTTGATGCTCTGCTCCTTGCCGGTACCCAGATCCTTGGCATGGACGTGCACGATACCGTTGGCGTCAATATCAAAAGTAACTTCAATCTGCGGCACGCCACGCGGCGCGGGCGGAATACCCACCAGCTCAAAACGGCCCAGGGTTCTGCTATCCGCGGCCATCTGGCGTTCGCCCTGTAGAACATGAATGCTCACCGCCGGTTGATTGTCGGCAGCCGTCGAGAAAATCTGACTTTTCTTGCTGGGAATCGTCGTGTTTTTCTCGATCAGTCTCGTCATAACGCCGCCCAGGGTTTCAATGCCCAGAGAAAGCGGCGTGACATCCAAAAGCAGAACGTCTTTGACATCGCCTGCCAGAACACCGCCCTGGATGGCCGCACCGACGGCTACGACTTCATCCGGGTTGACACCCCGATTCGGTTCTTTTCCGAAAATCTCTTTTACCTTCTGCTGGACACGCGGCATGCGGGTCATACCACCGACCAGAATGACTTCGTCAATATCTTTGGCTGACAAATTGGCATCTTTCAGCGCGGTCTGGCAGGGACCAATGACTTTGTCAATCAGCTCCTCCACCAGCTGTTCCAGCTTGGCGCGTGTCAGCTTCATGTTCATATGCTTGGGCCCCGACGCGTCTGCTGTGACAAACGGCAGGTTGATGTCCGTTTCCATCGTCGTGGAAAGCTCCATCTTCGCCTTTTCCGCCGCTTCCTTCAGGCGCTGCAGCGCCATCTTGTCGCTGCGCAGGTCAATACCCTGATCCTTCTTGAATTCAGCGACCAGATAATCCATGACGCGCTGGTCGAAGTCTTCGCCGCCCAGGTGCGTATCACCGTTGGTCGATTTCACTTCAAAAACGCCTTCGCCCAATTCCAAGATGGAAATATCAAAGGTGCCGCCGCCCAAATCGAAAACAGCGATTTTTTCATCTTTCTTTTTATCCAGACCGTAGGCCAGCGCCGCAGCGGTCGGTTCATTGATAATACGTAAAACATTCAGGCCGGCAATTTTGCCTGCGTCTTTGGTCGCCTGACGCTGTGAGTCATTAAAGTAGGCCGGAACCGTAATGACGGCATCCGTTATTTTTTCTCCCAGATAGTCTTCCGCGGTCTGTTTCATCTTCGTCAGAATTATCGCAGAAATTTCCGCCGGAGAATAATTTTTGCCCCGCACGGTCACCTGCGCGTCGCCATTCCCCGCTTCAGTGATCTTGTATGCGGAGATCTTCACGTCGTACTGAATTTCCTTGGAGCTGTATTTTCTGCCGATCATTCTTTTAACGGCGTAAACGGTATTTTCCGAATTGGTAATCGCCTGTCTTTTGGCCACCTGGCCCACCAGCCGCTCACCGCTTTCTGTAATGGCGACAATTGAAGGCGTGGTGCGGTTACCTTCCTGATTGGCAATAACAACCGGGTCGCCCCCTTCCATAATCGCCACACACGAATTGGTCGTTCCTAAATCTATTCCGATAATCTTTCCCATTTTATTCCTCCTTATTCTCCCTTTGTATCATTGATTGCACATCCATTATTTTCTGTAGTCTTTTTGCATACACAGACCCTCGATGGCCTAATCAGTCTGCCGTTGAGCAAATAGCCTTTTTCCATTTCACTGACAATTTGGTTGTTCTGATGATCCGCGCTGTCCATTTGCATCAGAGCCTCATGAAAGTTAGGATCAAAATCCAAACCGGCACTTTCGATTCTCTCCACGCCATGTTTTTTCAGGCAGCCGAGCAGCTGATCCTGAATCAGCGTAATCCCCGATTTAAAGGCCTGCGCGTCATTGCTGTCCGCATGTGTCATCGCGCGATCCAAACTGTCCAGAAAAGGTAAAATGTCCTTAACCAAATCCTCTTTGCCGTATTTAAGAATATCGGCTTTATCCCGTGCCATCCGCTTTTTATAATTATCCAATTCCGCAACGGTCCGTAAATAGCGGTCGTAATTCTCTTTGGCTTCTTTTTCTTTCGCTTCGAGCGCTTCTTTTAAATTTTCGGTTTCGGTGTCAGCCGCTTCTTCCACGACATCAACCGGTTCCGAAGTATCCACCTTTATTTTTTTATCGATATGGTCTTTTTTCGTTTTCACGCACGCCCCTGCCACTTTTTATTTTAAATCCGGTTTCTGAAATAATTTAATATCCACCAGTTCACAAATCGCGTGACCGGCCGTAATATGTGTTTCCTGAATCCGCGCCGTGCTGTTGGATGATACATTCAGGGACAAATCAGCTATTTGGGCAATAGCGCCACCGTCCTTACCGGTAAAAGCCAACGTTACCAAACCCATCTTCTTGGCCAACTCGAGGCCTTTGAGCACATTGGGCGAATTACCGCTGGTACTGATCCCCCAGGCCACATCGCCTTCTTGACCCAGTGCCCTGATCTGCTTGGCAAATATTTCCGAAAAATCGTAATCGTTACCTATAGCGGTAATAACGGACGTGTCTGTTGTCAATGCAATAGCCGGCAGCGGCGGCCTTTCGATAATAAAGCGGTTAACAAATTCCGCGGCGATGTGCTGCGCGTCCGCGGCAGACCCTCCATTGCCGAAAATCATGATTTTATTGCCGGCTTTAAGAGCTGCTGTCAGAATCTCAATGACGTTCACCAGTTTGCCGAGATTATCATTGATAAAAGCCTCCTTGACGCGGCAGCTTTCCTTGAATAATTTCACAACGTGATCTTTCATGATGATTTATCCTTAGTTCCTTTTAAAAACCGCTGCTTAAAGCGGGCCTAATATAAGAACGGGGACGTAGGGTGTCAAGGGCGGCAGGCCGATTTTTGCCCTCCTTTCCCCTAATTTCATCGCCTACGGCAAGCAGAATTATGGATATGACCGCAACCCCCGTCAGCCATATAATTCTCATTCATCTATCTTGTTCGAAATAGACGAAAAATAAACAATAGTAAATGCTTACATAATAATTTTGAGGAAGGATGAAATTTGTTGACATAAAATATCAATCGCATTATATTCACGCCGCCCGTCAACAGAATAAAAGCTGGACAGGCAGCGATCGTCAACATTTCCTACTGGGGAATCGTTCAATGGTAGGACAGCGGACTCTGACTCCGTCAATCAAGGTTCGAATCCTTGTTCCCCAGCCAAATAGAATCAAGCACTTAGACAGTAATTTAAAATTCTTGCTTATTTGTCCCGTTAGAAAATACCACTATATTGCCACTTTCGGAAAATATTGTCATCAACGCCTTTTTTTGTTTTGTTCAAGGTGTTTTGAACGGTCACCCGCGCCCAGCGACGCTTTTGACTCTTTACCCACAAAAAAGGCGGATGTTTTCACACCCTGCCAGACAATAAAAAACCCGCCGGAGCGGGTTTGATGGCAAGAGACTCGTTTTTATGCAACAAATTCGATCTCTCCATATAAAAAAATACCTCTTGCTGCTTATCTGTAATCAAAAAAAGATTGTAACGCTATCATTGTTGCAGCTCCTGTCTATTGGTGATCTCTCTTCTGTCGCTCTATTTGTCAATCCCAAACTCATAGATAACAAATGAGCCGCCTTCTGCTGACACGCTAAAACAATAGAGGCCATAATCATCGGGACTGAGTTCACTGGCCGGTTTGAAGCGCCATACTCCGGGCTTCTCTTCAGTAACAGAATACTTTAACAGGCATTCGCCATAAGGCTTATTGGAGATGGATCCGCCCCAGCCGCCCGGAGCTTCCAAATCAATCCACCGATTATCTTTGTCACGATAGATTTTGACATAAGAGCAGGTTCTGCCCGGATCTCTGTCGGACATGACCAATATCGTCGGCTGGCTGTCTTTTATCCGCGTAGGGGCCGTTTTGGGAGAGAATTCAACAAAACGGCGCAGACCAACGAATGGCGCGACATACTGTTTTAAAGTTCCATCCATTGTCTTGAGTTCAACATCACCGCTTTTAGAAGAAAGCACAACTTTGGTTCCGGCTGATGATGAGGACGAGCTTTTTGTGGATGAGCGATCAAGCATGGCAGCAATAACGGCCTTGCTGACACCCGCCGTTTTAAGTTTTACCAATTCATCAGTCTCGAGGTCGAATCTCACTTCCTTGGATGCCTTGATTTTCGCAATAATTATCGAATCACCGAGATCGGCCTTGGTCATGCTGAGTACCTGTGCGTTGTCTAAAGGCTTTTCTTCTGCCGCACAACCTATACTTGCCGCAAAAAGAAGCGTAATCAGAACCATCAATGATACAAATACTGCTTTTTTCATCTATATCCCCTCCTTGATTTATCTCTTATCTTTTATTAATCGCATTCAGTCGTTTACGAAAATCGATGGACGATAATTCACTAGTGACTGTTCGATTATACTTTTGCCCGTGTTAAAGTCAAGCCTATAGTAAAATTTAAATGGCAACGTCATATAAAATCATCGTCGGTGCGGATAAGTAGGTGAAGGCCGCATTTGCTCCTTCCTTGCACTCAACGATTTTATGATTTTAAAGCCATTGCAAGTGTACAACCGGTAATGCTTGAAATAATTTATAATCAACTTTCCTCCATGGCCGTCAGTTCTATATTCGTCAACCGCAGACGTTGCGAGATTGCGAATGCAAGACGTTCAAAGAATATCCCGGCGATTTCAGGATAGACCTTGGTTATCTTTTCAAACTGCTCTCGCGAGAGGATGAAGAGCATAACATCATTTACCGCGATAGCATCGGCGGATCTCGTCCCTTTATCGAGGAAAGACATTTCGCCGAAGAAATCTCCTCTTGATAAGGTCAGAAGATGGTGGATCATCCCCCCCGTCAATGGCAAACCGATTTTAACTGTACCTTTACGGACGAAGTAGATCTGATCACTTTTGTCTCCCATAAAGAAAATCTTCTCCCCGGGGTGGAATGATCTCTCTGTTATGGTGACAGAGAGCTTGTCTATGGCTTCATCAGGAAAACCGGAGAAAAGCTCAAAGTCCCTCAAGGTCAAGGCATGACGGGTGCCTTTACTGCAATCGGTTGAGGTGTTGATGATCTCGTCCTCAACCCATTCCAAGGCCGAGTCGAGATCTGGATAAAATTTAAGGTTCATGCCTGTTTCTGTAAAGCCCAAGCTTGCCAGATATTTTCTGACATTCTGGCCTGAAGGAAGATTCATCGGGATTGATGCAAGAACCAGATATCCTTGTTTCTCTTTGAGGCGGTTGTGGATCTGCCTGAGCATATTGGCGGCTGTAAAGTCTAAAGATTGCACACGTCGCATATCCAGTACCACGAAAGAACACTGAGCAATATGTGATTCAAGTTCCGTGAAGAGTTGATCGGTGGTGCCGAAAAACAGTTGCCCCTGAAGTTCGCAGATTATCGTGCCTTTCCCATGCATTTTCAGGATGGAAAGCTCCTCAGTAATTCGGCGCTTCTTGGAAAACTTTTGATTTCCGAAGAATTTACGCCTAATGACAGAGGAACGTATTTGATCCCTCAGAAATAGTAAAATTGCCATTCCTATCCCAACGCCGGCCGCAACGATCAGGCTCATGCTGACGGCAGAGATTACAACCGCCAGTATTACAAGGAAATCAAAGATGGTTGATTTATGTTTCAGCAGTTGCAGGCTGTTTTTGTCGAGCATCCGAATGGCAATGACAATCAGAACACCAGCTAGGGAAGCCAAGGGGATCCAAGCCATAAGCTTTCCGAGGAGCAGAAATACTAACCCGGCAAAAACACCAGCAAAAACACTCGATAGATTTGTTTGACCGCCGCTCGCTAAGTTTACAAGAGTTGGACCCATTGTTCCCGAACCGGGAATGCCTCCAACAAGGGCCGAAGCGATGTTGCCAAGACCTTGGCCCATGAGTTCTTTGTTGGAGGCATGGCGTGACTGGGTCATGACATCGAGAATCACACATGTCTTTAAGGTGTCGATAGAGAGAAGAACCGCCAAGGTTAAAACCGGGACGAGAATGATTGTGAAATCTTTGGCATTAAAGAGTTCAAAATGAGCCCACTGGCTCATGGCAGTTTGGAATGCGTCTATTCCCGACGACGATATGGGCCCGATAATCAAGTGGTTATTGGTGATAGTGAAAAGCGCGGGGTTCAAGACAGCTAGGGCGAAATAGGTGCCGATCCCAAAAAGCAAAGCAACAATAGCCGCTGGGATAAGTTTGAGGAACCTAGCGGCCAGTAGCATGGCCACAATGGTGACAAGTCCTACTAATATGCTTACCCAACTCCAAACAACTGGTTGTAGAACGCCTTGCAAGAGGCTGAGTCCTTTTGGTAGCCCCAATAATTTCGGCAATTGTCCCAAGAGAATCAATGCCCCGACGCCACTCAGATACCCGGCAACGACGGGGTAAGGGATGTATTTAATGAATTTCCCGCCACCAAAACGCCCCGCCATAAATTGAATTATACCGGCTGAAAGGGCGACCATGGCCACATAAAAGGGGATAGCCTCAATTGGAATGGCACCATCATGGACAAGTTGGCCGACGAAAACAGAAAGCACTGCGGCCGCAGGAGCGCAAGGGGCTGTGATAAGACGAGGTGTTCCGCCGAAAAGAGGCGCGATTAGCCCAAGAGCAACCGCACCTATCATGCCGGCAACAGCAGCTTTACCAGCATATTGTGAACCGAGTGGAGAGTAGATGATTATTCCGAACGCAATGGCAGAAGGAAGCGCTACGAGCATGGCCGTAAGACCACCTAAAATGTCCCCGGTCAGATGATTGGACAAACTCGTTATTTTTGCCATTAACGATGCTCCTGTTATTTTGATTGAATGAAAGATCTGATTTTATTTATCAAGATTTGATGTATTTGCATATAAAAAAACAGCAACAATTATCGGTCTTATGGGCAACAAATACGTATCTACAAACAGGTTGATCTGACCAGGGCAATGAATATTATGGAGAGAGGTGCAGTTTTCAGAGATTGCTTTTTCTGAAGATCGAGGTATTTTTGTGTTCCTGAAGTCCACAAATCATCATCGCCGACTAATTGTCATTTAACCAGCCGTAAACAGTAGGTAATGTGGGCATGTTCTCTTCTTTACAAATCTTTGTGAGCGCTCTTCCTTTCATTAATTCGATCAGGATATAATTTGCTATTTTTTACTATAGATTGGTGGTTCGAATCCTTGTTCCCCAGCCAATTTTTTAATCCTTACTTTCCTTCGGCTATCTTAGTCCACGAATCCCTCAGTGGCACAACGCGATTGAAAACAGGTTTCCCGGCTTTCGTATCCTTTTCATCAACACAAAAATACCCGAGTCTTTCAAATTGATATGGACTCCCCGGGTTGGCGTCTTTCAGGCTTTGCTCGACATAACAAGTCGTCAGGGTCTCCAGAGAGTTCGGGTTCAGATATCTAACGAAATCTTCGCCTTCGCTTCCCGGATCTTCAATACTGAATAGCCGATCGTATAATCGCACTTCCGCAGGCACACCGTGATCTGCTGATACCCAGTGAATAACGCCCGGCACCTTGCGTCCGTCCGCCGGCGGTGCATTACGGGTCTGGGGATCATAGGTGCAATGGATTTCAACCACCTCGCCTGTGTGTTCGTTCTTCACCATGTTTTCAAATTTAATAATATAGGCGTTTCTGAGGCGAACTTCCCGGCCCGGGCCAAGACGATGATATTTTTTAGGCGGATTCTCTAGAAAATCGTCGCGCTCAATATAGAGCACTCTGGAAAAAGGAACCTGCCGCGTTCCCATATCAGGACACTGCGGATGGTTGGCGCACTCGAACTCTTCCACCTGGTTTTCCGGGTAATTGTCGATCACGACCCGCAACGGCCGCAAGACGCTCATCACCCTGGGCGCTCGCTCATTAAGGTCATCGCGGACGCAATGCTCCAACAAAGCCACGTCAATCAGGTTGTCGTTTTTGGCCACGCCGATTTCGGCGCAGAATTTTCGGATGGCCTCCGGTGAATAACCCCGTCGTCTCATTCCGGTCACGGTGGGCATGCGTGGATCGTCCCAACCTTTCACATAACCTTTCTGTACCAGTTCAATAAGCCTGCGTTTGCTGAGCACCGTATAACTCAAACTCAGACGGGCAAATTCAATCTGCTTCGGGCGGTTGGCCGGGATCAGCCTCTCTACAATCCAATCGTAAAGGGGTCGGTTGTTTTCAAACTCCAGCGTGCAAATGGAGTGGGTGATGCCTTCCAGCGCGTCGGAGAGGCAGTGGGCAAAATCGTACATGGGATAAATGACCCATCTTGTTTCTGTCCTATAATGAGGTTCGTGTTTGATACGGTAAATAATGGGATCCCGCATAACGATGTTTGCGGCAGCCATGTCGATTTTGGCGCGCAGAACATGGGCGCCATCCTCAAATTCACCGGCCCGCATCCGTTCAAACAGATTCAGATTCTCCTCCACAGAACGGTTGCGATAGGGACTTTCCTTGCCCAGTTCGGTGAACGTTCCACGGTGCTCCCGGATTTCATCGGGGCTTAAACTGCAAATATAGGCGTTACCGGATTTGATCAGATCGATAGCGAATGCATAAAGCTTTTCGAAATAGTCAGAGGCATAAAACAGACGGCCCTCCCAGTCAAATCCCAGCCAATGGACATCACGGATGATCGATTCCACAAATTCCATAGACTCGCCTGCCGGATCCGTATCATCCAGACGGAGATTACAGGTTCCCTGATACTGCCGGGCAAGGCCGAAGTTGAGGCATACCGACTTGGCATGACCAATATGGATATAGCCGTTGGGTTCCGGCGGAAAGCGGGTGGCAACACGGCCTGCGTGTTTATTTGTGCGGATGTCTTCATCGATAATATCACGGATAAAATCGGTTGGGTTTGAGGCTGTCGGTTGGGCCATAGATTAAGACTCCTTTTCATTCCATAAAATACGGGCTGGAATCTATAATAATCATGGAAATATATCAAGGGCGTAACTTGCGGAAGCACAGATGAAGAGAAGGTGATGATCTGAAAGCAAATTGGTGGCTGCAGGAGGGACGGATGCCCCTCCTGCCCGCTGATGATTATTCTTTATAGAGATTTTCCAGCATATCTCCGTATTTTTCCATGACCACTCGTCGCTTGAGTTTCATGGTTTGCGTGAGCATGCCGTTATCCAGGGTGAAATCTTCCAGGACAAACGCAAATTTGCGGGGAATTTCGTAGGATCCTATTGATTTTTTGAGATGGTTTTGGACCTCGGCGGTTAACAAATCCTTAAATTTTTGGCCCGCGGGATTAGCAGGATCGAAAAGGTCTTTGGGATCGACTGACAAATTCAGCTCCGTAGCTAAATTTTTCACTAATTTCATGTCGGGCACAATTAGCCCCACATTATAGTCATGCCCTGCCCCGGTGATCACGGCATTTAGAATCCAGGGCATCACCTTCATTTCCAGTTCAATGGTATCCGGATGGATATATTTACCGTTGGCAAGTTTATATTCTTCCTTGAATCGACCGGTGATGAATAAAAAACCATCATCATCCAGGCGCCCACGATCGCCCGTGCGCACTCCCCGCATTCCGTTCATTTCCACAATTACTTCTTTGGTTACTTCCGGTTTATTATGGTATCCGATCATGCATTGCGGGCCAAAACAAAGGATCTCTCCATCGTCGCCGGTCTCACCTGTTCGCGACCGATCAATCACGACTTTGGTTTTATTAATCGGTTTCCCAACCGATCCCAAGCGATTCCCCATTAAAGGGGAATTAATGGTAATGGCCGGGGATGTTTCGCTCAGACCGTAGGCATCATAGGTGGGGATGCCAACATCGATAAAGAATTTGGCAATTTCCACATTCATGGGGGCACTGCCGGTGACCGCGTTGACAAGGCGTCCTCCAAAACGGGCTCTAATCTTTTTTAAGACGATTGTATCCAGGATTTTATATTTCAAGCTCGCTTTGCCCGTTTCCCGCTTGAGTTTGGCCGCCGCCAGCGCCGCCTCAAAGAGCTTCAATTTTAATCCGCCTTCTTCCCGCATTTTGGCCCAGACGCCGTTATAGACCTTGTTAAAGATCCGGGGCACGGTGGTCATGAATGAGGGTTGGATTTTGGGCAAATCATCAATCAAAGTCTCCACTGACCCCATAATGCCAATGGAACCGCCTCTTATGATAAAAGCATGCAAATCAGCCGTGATCCCGAAAGAATGCGCCCAGGGAAGCATGGAAATGCATCGGCTTTCTTCGGTTAAGTTTAAAAACCAGGCCAGGCCGGCTTTGACATTTTCCGCCAGATTTCCGTGAGACAGAAGAACGCCTTTGGGTTCGCCGGTGGTGCCTGATGTATAGATTAATACGGCAACATCCGTTGGTTTTGGTTTGAGAGAAGGCACGGGCTTTCCCGCCCCTTTTTTCTCTAATGCGGCCATGGAGTTTTCCCCTGAACCCTCAATCAGGTAGATTTGTTTCAGCGTGGGGATTTCGGCGGAGAAATTTTTCACCTTTTCCAAAATTTCCGGCTTGGATACAAACAGGATCTTGACTGCGGCATCCTTCACAATATACTTCCACATCGTAACCAATTCTTTTTCATACATCGGCACATATGCGGCGCCTAAGCCCTGGGTGGCCATTTCCCCGATCAACCATTCTTTCCGGTTATTCGCGATAATCCCGACGGTGTCTCCTGCTTTAACCCCGATCGCGGACAATCCCGCCCGTAAATTATTCACGCGGGTTGCGATTTGACTGTAGGTGACCCATTGATACACTCCGGCACTATCTTTCTCTCCGATTAACAGATTGTTCGCGAATTTAGTGGCACTATTTTCAAAAATATCCACCAAATTATCCGGGGCTTCATATTTGTTGCTATACTCACCATATTCAAAAATCGCCATACTCTTCACCCTTCCCTTTCTCGTCTGTTTTTTAAACTTCCTGAGAACTCTAGTGTGCCATCATTTACGTCATATTGGGTCATATTTCGCCGGTAACTCTATCCATATCATATTTCGTTAGACAACCAATAATGATATTGTTTGAGATTCATTGCAGCGCGCATCAGCACGCCAGTGCCGTTTTCAGGGTATCCGTTTTCAGGTTGCCGCCAGACATGATCATCACTACTTTTTTACCGGCCAGGCGGTCTTTAATTTTGTAAGCAGCCATCAGAGAAGCGGCGCCCGCGGCCTCGGCCAGATTATGGGTGGCTGTCAGCGCCATTTTAACGCCTTCCAGTATCTCGTCTTCGGTCAGCAGGACGACATCATTGATGGTATCTTTGAGAAGAACATAGGGCAGATGGAATACTGTTCTGGCGGCCAGGCCGTCTGCAACCGTATGGGCATCATCGAGCGTGACAATTTCTCCCTTTTTCCATGAATTATAGAAGGATGGTGCGTTCTGGGGCTCCACACCAATGATCTCGATGGTGGGCTTGATGGCGCGGGCGATTTTCAGAAGTGATGCGCAGCCGGCGCCGCCGCCGATAGGACAGATGATGGTATCCACTTCCGGCAGGTCCTCCAAGATCTCCAGTCCCATGGTGGCCAGGCCGTTTAAGATTTCCGGTTCGTTACCCTGCTGGACATAGTAATAACCCGCGCTGTCCACAAGCTCGTCGCAGTAAGACTGGGCATCGTAGAAGTCCTCCCCGTGGACAATGACTTCCGCACCGTAGCTTTCGATGATTCTGTTGATTTCCAGATTGTTGTTTTCCGGTACGACAACCGTGCAGGGCACGTGGAACCATTGTCCCGCCCAAGCCATCGCCAACCCGTGGTTGCCTCTTGTCGCAACGAGGATGCCCGCTTCCAGCTCTTCCTCAGACATGTGATAAAAGAAATTAAGCGCCCCCCGAATCTTAAATGATCCGGTCGGGTTGTGGTTTTCATGCTTGACGAAGGCCTTGCAACCGATGAGCCGGGAGAGTTCTGAATAGCAGACCAGGTTTGTTCTGTTCAGGTACTTGTAAATAACCGATCTCGCCATGAAAGTTCTTGTCAGGTTGACCTGCTCGCTTAGCGCCTCGTATTTTTTCTGCATAAACAAACCCTCCCTAAGGTATTACAGTCAGTATTTTCTTACCATCTTTTCATCGGCTGTCAAGATAACTTCAGCTTATAAACCTTCAGTCTTCAGCCTCGCGCCCCCTGCAAGGGGGTCGGCCTTTGGTCTTTGGTCTATCCACCTAATAACCATTTCCGCATAGCGTTCGGCCGCGCCCATGTTTGCACGGACAACTGCCCGGCCTTTCTCGCCACGGGCGCGCAAGTCCTGTGGAGCAGACAGTAATTGCGTGATGCCTGTTAATAATTCCCGCGTGTTGGCAATTCGAATACCCGCGCCTGCATCCTCCAGAAGTGCCGCCTCCTGACTGAAATCTTCCATCGATGGGCCGTAAAAAATCACCTTGCCCCAGGCTGCGGCCTCCAGAATATTTTGTCCGCCTTTCGGAACCAGCGAGCCGCCGCAATAGACAATTGTCGCCAGAGAATAAACCTTAAAGAGCTCTCCGATTGCATCGACAACAATCACTTTTTCATTCTGACGAGGGCGCCCGTTATTGATCTCGGTGACGGTGATCATCTCATTTAAGTCCGCCTGTCGTAGAAGACGGATCACATCTCTGGTTCGTTCAATGTGTCGTGGCGCAAGAATTAATCTGAATTCCGGATAACGCGCAAGCAATTCTCGATATACTTGAATAACAACGTTTTCTTCGCCCGGGTGCGTACTTCCTGCAACCAGAAATTTTTCATCTTTGCGAACATTAAAGCGCCGGGCGATGTCATCGTGTAGAGCGGGTGAGGCCATCGCCGCAAGAGCGTCATACTTGGCGTTGCCCAGCACCCTAATCCTAAAGTCGCTCAAGCCGATCTGCTTGATCCTGTCGGCATCAACATCCGTAATCATCCCTGCCTCATCTATATTATGCAGGACCGGTTTCCAGAAAAAACGAGTGCGGCAGTATTTCATAAAAGAGCGGGGGGAAATCCGGCCATTCACGATCAACGATAAGACGCCGCGTTTACTGCAGGCAGCCAGAAAATTCGGCCAGAGTTCCGTCTCCACCAGAACGAAGACATCCGGACGGACAAGATTCATCATTTTATTGACAGCAAATGGAATGTCCAACGGGAAATAGATGATGGCATCCGCCCCGGCTATCAGCCTGTGCGCCATACCCTGACCGGTTTCCGTGGACGTTGAAAAAATTATTCGTATCTCCGGCCTAAGCTTTTTTAAAGCGGCCACGATTGGCGCGGCAGCGGTCACCTCGCCGACGGATACCGCATGAATCCAGATCCGCTTGCCTGCCGGAATGTCAGCCAAAAGATGTTTTTGTCGGGCGCCGAGTTTTTGAAAAAAACTGTGGCGATATTTCCCCGTAAGAAGCATCTTGAGTAAAAAATACAAAAGCCCCGGAATTGCGACAATCAGCAAAAGAATATTATAGAAAATTCTCATGCGCGCATATTCAATGTTTTCACTGACGGTGTCAAGTAGAAAGGCATATAGACTGACCCCCTTTCAGGGGGCGCGAGGCTGAAGACTGAAGGCTGAAGACTGAAGGAAGGGATGCCATATTTTTTACTACAAAGCTGCCTTTTTGTTCTATTGCTCTGTTTAGATAATTGAAAAATTATATTACGCTTTTCCTTCAGTCTTCAGCCTTCGGCCTACAGCCTCCCGAAAGGGGCGTCTTTCAACCTTCTTTAGATTGACAGCGGCAAGTCATTAGTATATTTAAATGGTAACGACAAGGAGAAATATTCAATGAAATTAATTGCCCCTTCGATTCTTTCCGCCGACGGCGGAAGACTGGGATTGGAAATTTCTGCGGTGGAAAAGGCCGGCGCGGACTGGATTCACGTGGACGTCATGGATGGACACTTTGTCCCCAATATCACCATGGGGCCCGCAATAATCGCTGCCTTGCGCAAGACCACGAGGCTGCCTTTTGACGTGCACCTGATGATCAATAATCCGGACAATTATATCGAATCCTTTGCCGCCGCAGGTGCGGATTATATTACCGTTCATGTCGAAGCGGCCCGTCACCTTCATCGCACCGTTGAACTCATTAAAAAGGCGGGAAAAAAGGCCGGCGTTTCCTTAAATCCCGCAACGCCGCTTAGTTCAATTGAAGAGATTCTCCCCGACATCGACCTGCTTTTGATCATGTCGGTCAACCCCGGATTCGGTGGGCAGCAATTTATCAAGAACACTTTAGCTAAAATTAAGCGCGCAAGTAAGCTGCTGGCCCAACTTCCGCAAAAACCTTTGCTGGAAGTGGATGGAGGCGTCACCCTCTCGAATATTTCCGCAATCGCCCAGGCGGGAGCGGATGTGCTGGTCGCGGGCGCGGCGATCTTCGGCACGGATAATTATTCACAAACCATCGCCGCCCTGAAAGCCTCCGCCAACACAGATTAGCGTTTGGGACTCCGTTCAATGGCTTGCGCCATTTTCAATGCACGTTTCGCCGGTTCATAATCTGGGTTGAGATCAATGGCCTGACGAAAGTGATCAATGGCTTGCTTGTAATCCCCCTTATTGCCCAGAGCGACTCCCAGATTAAAATAGGCACCAGCATTATCGGGCTCAATACGCAGGGCACGGCGGTAGCATTCGATCGCTTCATCATGCCGGGCTTGCTTCTCCAGTTGAACGCCAAGGTTATTTTGCGCCCGGAAATTGGAGGGGTCGATCCGCACCATTTCACGATAATGTCCAATAGCCTCATCTTCCTTTCCTTGCCTGAGGAGAATATCAGCCAAATTATAATGAGCTTCTGCGTGATTACGATTTACCACAATAGCGTTACGATAGTAACCGGCCGCTTCGTCAAATTTACCCTGCTTCACCAGTAAATTGGCATAATTGAAATGGGCATCGCTGTAATTCGGGTTCAACGCGATGGCCTTAAGGTATTGTTCGGCGGCTTCGGCCTCCCGTCGGGCACCGGCCAAAGCAGATCCGAGGTTGGAATATGTAATTTCATTATAAGGATTAATCTTTAATGCGGCCTTGTTATGATCAATGGCTTCCTCATACTTTCCTTCAGCTGCGAGTGCAAGCGCGAGATTAGAATGGGCATCGTCGTATCGTGGATTGATTCTGATGGCTTCAAGATAATGCTGTTTGGCTTCTTCTCTCTTTCCTTGTTTCAAGAGAACATTGGCCAGATTATAATGGGCCAGTGCGTTCTCTGCTGTTACTTTCAACGTGTGCTCATACAGCGTCACACTATTTACCCAAAAGCCGCATTGCCGCCAAGCGACAAATCCCATCACAGCAATAAAGGCCAGTCCCACCGGTAGCAGAATCTTTTTGCGCAGGTCCTGTGTTTTGAATAAAAGAGGCATTCCCCAGGCCAGCATGATGCTGATGCCGATGGATGATAAATAGGAATAGCGGTCAGCCAACGCATGCTTTCCCACTTGAATAATTCCGATCACCGGCGCGAGCGTAAAGATATACCAGCACCAGCCGACAAATAAATATGGAAAGCGTTTAATCATGAAGATGACCGCAGCGCTGATCATGAGCAACAGCAAAACAGCGGTGAGAACTTTCCAGACGGGCAGCTGTTCCACGAATGGATAGAAAACCGCCAATTTGAGCGGATAGAAGATATTGACGAGGTAGGTCATGTAAGAAACAAACGCATTGGCAATACGGGACGCCAACGGCCATGTGTCAATAGTCATGACTTTCTGCGCGTATATAGTGATCAAGCCGAATGCCAACGACAGAAGAAACAAAGGAGCTTTTTCCTTAATCTGCCATATCGGAACAAACCACACTGTCGAAGCCGCCTGTTTGTTCTGAACAACAAAAGAAGAAGTTTCTTGATTAGCCTTACCTTTTAATGCCTTGCGATTCTTCCTTGATTGAGGAACAACGGTTTCCTCACCTTGTTTTCCGGGCCGGACCGGACTTTGCTCCCGGAGCCGATGAAGGGGCCAGTAATCCAGAAGGATCAGAATAAAGGGCAGGGTCACCAACATGGATTTGCTCATTAGACCGCAGGCAAAACTCAGAAGAACGAGCAGATATCTTTGTATAACCGGTTTTTCGGTGTAATAAACATAAAGGCAAAGTGTCAACATCCAAAACAAGGCGCTGAGGGTATCCTTGCGTTCAGCCACCCAGGCCACGGATTCGACATGAAGGGGATGGATGGCAAAAAACGCCGCGACAAAGGCGGCTTGCCAGAGAGTTCCGGTCATCCGATGGAAAACCCAAAATAAAAGCAGCGTCGTCAGAATGTGTAAAATCAGACTGGTAACGTGAAAACCGCCGGCTTTCAGACCATAGAGCTGATAATCGAGCATCAGCGACAGCCAGGTCAATGGGTGCCAGAATTCCGCATCCGTTGTTTTGAAAGCCCAAGCGATGTTCTCCAGGGTCATTCCCGACTGAATATGAGCGTTTTCTGTAACATAAACAGTATCGTCCAAATTGACAAAATCATGATTTTTCAATTGCCAGAACACAACAAGGGTTAAGACAGCAAGAAAAAAATAAACAGACAGGATGTATTTCGGG
>CAIVDK010000064.1 GCA_903904655.1 uncultured delta proteobacterium
CGACATAGGGATATCGGTTCAACATTACAAAACAGGTCTTTCCCTCAAACACGATGTAATCATCGCATCGAATTGAACATTTACAAAATACACATCCGTCTTGCTTTTCACCCACGAGATACTCCATCCGCCAGGGAGCAAACATTGTTTCCATATTTCCAACACCCAATGATTATTGACCCCATTATTTTATAGTTATAATCCTGCCTTTTAAATCCGGGCCTACTTCCAGTATTCCGATGCTTCTGGATTTTGCGAAGCGTTTATCGACTGCCGAACCCGGATTAAAAAAGTAAACGCCGTCGATGATCCTGTTTTCCGGATAATGTGTATGGCCGAACACAATGCAATCGAGCTTACCCAGTTTGTCCAGCAGTCTTCTCTCAATCCCTGAAGGCTCGCCCCAGCCATGAATCAGTCCAATTTTAAATCCGTTGATGTCCATCAGTAACTGCTGAGGCAGTTCCTCTCTCACGCGGTGGTTGTCCATATTGCCGCAGACCGCTCGAACCTCTTTATCACCGAAAAGCGTTAGGACTGACAAATCAACTAAATCTCCGGCATGAAAGATCAGGTCAACATCAGAAAAGTGTTCCTCAATAATTTTCTTTAAGTTCTCGTCATAACCGGAAATATGCGTATCAGATAACACGCCTATTTTGACTTTATTTTTATTTATCATCTTTGGCGGATTATTAACGGTAAGATTAAAAAAATACAAGTGTTATTTATTGATCTTTTTCCGGAAAAAAGCTTTTAATTTGACTTTGGAGGCAAGGCAAGTTAAAATTCAAATTGTGAACATACTGGAAGATTCCTTAAATAAAATCGCTGAAAATATCCTGTATCTGGATGAAGCATCGTTGACGTCGCTTTGGGAAAAATACAAGGCCAAGATGGAAAATTTCTCTTTTTCGCCGGAATGGGAAAAGTCCGTGGTCATCTTTTCCATCATTAATTCCATCCGGGTGAAAAACGCCATTTTCAATGAACAACTGTTAAAAAAACAAAAAACGGAAGAAGCGCCTCCTCCCCAAAATAGATCAGGCAAACCAACGCTGCGACTGGTTAAATAATGGACAAAGACTCTGCGGAAAAAAGAATTCCCGAATTACGAAAAATAATCGAATATCACAATCGACGTTACTATCAGCAGGACGCTCCCGAAATATCCGATGTAGAATACGACCGCTTAATGAGGGAACTTCAAGAGCTGGAAACCCTCTATCAAGATGACGAGCTGGCTACTTCTCCAACTCAGCGGGTGGGGGCCGCCCCCCTGTCCAGATTTGTATCCTTCAACCATCCGCAGGCCATGTTGAGCCTGGCCAATGCTTTTTCCTCTGAGGAAATTCTGGATTTCAATCAACGCGTTACGCGTCTGTCAAAAATGGATAAGATGGACTATGTGGCAGAACCCAAACTCGACGGTCTGGCCGTCAACCTGATTTATGAAAATGGTCTTTTTATTCGCGGCGCAACAAGAGGCGACGGCACGACCGGAGAAGACGTCACACAGAATCTTAAAACTATTTCGTCCTTGCCTTTAATGATGAAAAGAAGCGTCCAATATCCTGTTCCGGAATTTATTGAGGTCCGTGGTGAAGTTTATATGGAAAGGCAACCGTTCTCAAAGCTCAACCACCGCAGAGAGGAAGAAGGCGAAGAACCGTTTGCCAATCCCCGCAATGCCGCCGCCGGATCACTTCGTCAACTGGATCCGAAAATTACCGCGCGCCGACCCCTCAATATATTTCTCTACGGGATCGGCTCTGTCCGAGGCATAAGCTTTAACCATCACTGGGAGATACTGCAAACCCTTGCCACATGGGGGTTTCCCGTCAATCCCCTCATTGTGCAAACGCCGGATATTGCCGCCTGCATTTCCTATTTTGAACATATTGGTTCGATACGGCCCTGCCTTCCTTATGAAATCGACGGTGTCGTTCTTAAAGTTAATGATTTGGTCACGCAGGAAATCTTGGGCAATGTATCGCGTTCTCCCCGTTGGGCACTGGCCTGCAAATTCCCGGCGGCGCAGGCCAACACGGTCATCAAGGATATTATCGTCCAGGTGGGCAGGACCGGCACACTGACGCCCGTGGCGGTAATGGAACCGGTCAATGTGGGCGGCGTCATGGTCAGCCGCGCCACGCTGCATAACGAAGATGAACTTCTTAAAAAAGATGTCCGGATCGGCGATACCGTCGTGATTCAGCGCGCGGGTGATGTTATTCCCGAGGTCGTGCAGGTCATTGCGATAAAGCGAACCGGGCGAGAGAAAGAATTCCGTATGCCATGTCGTTGTCCGGAATGCGGCTCTGAAATCGCGCGCCTGGACGGTGAGGTCGCGCACCGTTGTGTCAATCTGTCCTGTCCCGCGCAAATCAAGGAGCATATCCGTCACTTTTCCTCGCGCGGCGCGATGGATATTGAAGGACTGGGCGAAAAGGTTTCCGCGCAACTTTTCGACGCCAAACTGATTAACGATCCCGCCGATCTCTATTTTCTTGCCAAATATCAACTACTGAAACTCGACCGACAGGCGGAAAAATCAGTCCAGAAACTTCTGGATGCCATTGAACGATCCAAAACGCCCCCCCTGGACAAATTTATTTTTGCTCTGGGCATTCGTCACGTGGGAGAACAAACTGCTAAACTTCTTGCCGGGCATTTCTGCAGCATGGATAATCTGATGAAGGCGGACGTTATAGAACTAACCTTGCTCAATGAAATCGGTCCGGAAATCGCACAAAGCATCGTCGAGTTTTTCGCCGAAGATAAAAACAGGAAAGTCATGGAAAAGTTTCGCCGGGCTGGTGTTTCGCCGCAAATAAAAGCCTCCTCATCCAATGCCCTGCTCCAGGGAAAATCATTTGTTTTCACAGGCACGATGGAGAGTATGGGCAGAAATGAGGCTAAAACTCTCGTGGAGAATCTGGGTGGCTCAATTCATTCCAGCGTCACATCAAAAACAAGTTATGTTGTAGCAGGCAGTGAACCGGGATCAAAATTGGATAAGGCGCGGGCTCAGGGTGTTTCCGTGATCGGCGAAGAAGAGTTTTTAAAACTCGTCAAAAGGTAAACCATCACATGAAGAGAGTGCACATCTATGTCAGCGGCAAAGTGCAGGGCGTTTTTTTTCGGGCTGAAACGCAACGAACCGCGATGAATCTTAACCTAACCGGCTGGGTGCGCAACATGTCAGACGGTCGTGTGGAAGCTCTGATGGAGGGAGAAGACGCTAACGTAGATAAAATGATCGCCTGGTGTAAAACAGGTCCACCCGCCGCCCGTGTTGATCATGTAGAATTTATAGAAGAACCTTACACGGGAAACTTACGGGGTTTCAATATTTCCTGTTCGTGACCATTCCATCCCGAAA
>CAIVDK010000065.1 GCA_903904655.1 uncultured delta proteobacterium
CCGGTTGGATGGACAGAGCCGTTTTGAAAAAGCAGCATCCGGGATGGCTCAAAGAGATGGAGCATAATGGCACACTGATCGTTTCCGGCGAGGAAAAGAAAACGTCGCACCATGCGTAACTGAAAGTAATCTAAATCAAAAAGGCCTGGAGAGAAATCTCCGGGCCTTTTTATTGGTGATCCACGACGCTAGCTCAGTTTGCGCAATTCCCGCTTCAGGATCTTTCCGACGGGGCTTTTCGGAAGCTCCTTTAAAAACGCAATCGTTTTGGGAGCTTTGAACCGGGGCAGCGTTTTCAGACAGTGATTAATCAGTTCCTCCTCCGAGGCTATAGCGCCGGCGTGCAGCACAACGAAAGCCTTCACCTCCTCGCCGTAAAGGGCATCGGGAATCCCGACAACCGCCGCCTCCTGGACCGCCGGGTGGGTGAACAGGGCTTCTTCGACGGCACCGGGCGAGATGTTTTCCCCGCCGCGAATGATGAGATCCTTCTTTCTTCCTGTAATGAAAAGCTCGCCGTCTTCGTCCAGATGGCCCATATCCCCCGTATGCATCCAGCCATTTTTCAGGGCTTCGGTCGTTTCCTCGGCCTTGTTCAGATATCCCTTCATGACATTCGGTCCCCGGACACAGATTTCTCCTTCCTGCCCGCAAGAAAGCGGCTGATCCTGTTCGTCGCGGATGCTGATTTCCACGTTCTTGATGGCGGAGCCGACGGACCCTTGTTTTCTGGTCTTTCCCTCCCGCTGGCGGGTGATGGTCGGGGACGTTTCCGTCATGCCGTAACCTTCATACAGGTCGCCGCTGAAGGTCCGTTCCACAGCCTTCAATGTTTCCAGACTCAGCGGCGCGGCGGCGCTGATCCAGCGACGGACGGACTTGAGGTCATGTTTCCGGGGATTGTAGGTTTCGAGAAGTTTGATGAGCATAGTGGGAACGCCGACAAACTGGGTAACCTTGTTTTTTGTGATGCTTTCCAGCACCAGATTGGGGTCAAACCATTTGTGGATAACAAGTCGGGCTCCGACGACATTGCATTCGTTGACCATGAGCATACCGTAGATGTGATTCAGGGGCAGAGGCACCAGATAAACATCGTTTTGATCTGTCGGCCAGGACGGCATGCCGTCCATCAGATTGGAGCCAATATTCCGGTGGGAAAGCATAACCCCCTTGGGAAAACCTGTCGTGCCCGACGTGTACATGAGAACGGCAAGATCATCGGGTTCCATGTCGGCCATGTCCAATGACGATGAATGGCCGGAGATGCCGGAGATGAGGGATGTGAAAGAAATTGCACCCGCCGGTAGTGCTTCATCATCGGTAATGATCACCTGTTTGATCGTTTTCAGACCCTTGGCCGCCTCAGCGATTTTCGGGTAAAGTTCCGCATTGGTGATGATGGCCGAAGCCCGTGAATCCTCCAGGATATAACGAATCTCCGGCGCTGCCAGACCGAAGACAACGGGCAGAAAAACCGAGCCCGATTTGAAAATGCCCATGAAAGCAACGGGAACAGCCGGACCATTCGGCAGAATAACGGCCACAATATCGCCGCGCTTGACGCCGAGCCCCAACAAGCTTTTCGCCAGGGCATTGGACCACTCGAATAATGTCTTGTTGCTGAATTGCTTTACCAGATCTTTCTCTTCATAGGTTAAAAAGTTATATTCTCCAAATTTTTCAATACTCTCTGCCGCATACCGTGCATAATTCCAGTTCATATTTCCTCCGATTGTCAGGGAGCGTTTCCCTAAGTTTTTACCAGTAATTTAAAAAAACGATCTTCGTTTAAAAATCATGTCCCTTCCAGTTTAAACCCATTTTCCCGAAACAATCTCAGACAGGCAGCCACGACCTCGGGGTCGTACTTCATGCCGCTATTGGTTGATATGTCTTCGAGGGCCTCACCTAGAGGGAAGGCGCTCCGGTAGTTCTTATGGGTCGTCATATCCTCAAGGGCG
>CAIVDK010000066.1 GCA_903904655.1 uncultured delta proteobacterium
CCATCCCCTTTACGGCGATTTGCCCTTTGACCAACAGGAACGGGCGATCCTTCCGTCGCCTGACCGAAAGATCGTCCTGGCGACGAACATCGCGGAGACCAGCCTGACCATTGAAGGCGTCCGTGTGGTGATCGACAGCGGGTTGACCCGGAGGCTTCAGTACGATTCCGCGACCGGCATGAACCGTCTGGTCACCGTCACGGTTTCGCAGGCGTCAGCCCGGCAGCGTCAGGGCCGTGCGGGCCGCCAGTACCCTGGCGTTTGCTATCGCCTTTACAGCCATCACACCTTCCAATCCCTGATTCCCTTTGCCCCGCCGGAAATCGCGATTTTCGATCTTTCGTCTCTGGTCCTGGATCTGGCCGCCTGGGGCGTCAAAGACCCATGCCTGCTTTCCTGGCTGGATCCGCCACCGCCCGCGGCCTGGCGTGCGGCCCGTGATCTGCTCAAAGAATTGGGCGCCCTGGATGCAGCAGGTTCGATGACCCCTGCAGGCCAGGGCATGGCGCGCCTGCCTCTTCATCCCCGCCTCGGCCGCCTGCTTCTGAAAGCGGCAGAGCTTCGCTGCCCGTCACTGGGCGCGGATCTGGCGGCCATCCTGTCCGAGCGGGACATCATCCGTCATTCCCGGTCTTCTTTTCCGCATCCAACCGGTGGATTTGATCTAAGCGATCGTCTCGGGCTCCTGCAGCAATGGCGGCAGGACAAGATTCTATCCGGAAAGGCCGACCCTTCGGCGTTACGTGCCGCAGACGCAGCATCACAGCAACTCCGACGCCTGCTAGGCAAAACAAGTGAAGCCGCAGGCGGTGCAATCGGCAGCATGATCCCCCGACTACTTCTTTGCGCCTTTCCCGACCGCATCGCCAAGCGGCGTGAAGACGGCAGCGGCCGTTATGTTTTGCGTCAGGGAAGAGGGGTCAGGCTGTCCGCGAAGATTAACCAAAGTGGGAGTCCCTATATGATTGCTTTGGTGGTCGACAAGGGCGAAAAGGCGGAAGGTATGGTTCATATGGCCGAACCTCTGACGGAGGAGCTCATTCGCAAGGATTTGGGCGGTGAGATCGAGAGCCTGAGGCGAGTCGTTTGGGACAAGCTGCAAGGTCGGGTTATCGCTACCCTTGAAGAACGAGTGGGGACGATCATGCTTTCGGCCAAACAGGTGTTTCCGCCGGAAGAGGAAGTCGCAAATCTTCTTTGCGAAGTCATCCGGTCCAGGACGGGCAAGATCACCTTCAGCCGTGAGGCCTTGCAGTTTCAGGCCCGGGTGCGCCTGATGAGACAAACCTTTCCTGAAGAAAACTGGCCGGATCTGTCGGAAGAAACGCTTCTCGCGGCGCCGAAAGACTGGCTTATACCCTGGCTTACAGGCATCCGCAGCGCCCAGCAGCTTGCCGCCCTGAACATCGTGCCTGCGCTGACAGAGAGGCTCATGTGGGATCAGCGGCGCCTTCTCACGGACCGCGCACCCGTGACCATCCGTGTACCCAGCGGCTCCAATATCCCGATTGATTATGTTGCAGGCGAAATCCCGGTCCTGGCCGTTAAACTCCAGGAGATGTTCGGTCTTGCTGACACCCCGGCCATAGCAGGCGGAAGGATTAAATTGCTTCTCCAACTTCTCTCTCCCGCCAGAAGGCCCGTTTCGATCACCCGGGATCTGAAGCAATTCTGGGACACCGGTTACGTTCAAGTGAAAAAAGAGCTGAAGGGCCGCTATCCGAAGCACCCCTGGCCCGACGACCCCTGGAACGCCGTTCCGACAAGAAAGACGAAAGGGCGGAACGGGTGACGGAGAACGGGGTCCGCGTCCCTCTACTCCGGTGAATTATGTGTTATGTCAACCGAATTACCACGAATTATCGACACCTCTCTGATCGCGCTCGTTCCCGGACGCACGGATTCCGGTTTCTATCGGAATGACGAACAAAATCAACGCCTGCAAAACAACGGATGGCTTGCAGGCGTTGATTTTTCTTTAGATCAGATGTTCGTCAACCGGCCGCTTCCACTTCCTTCAAAGCCAAATTCTGGTAAGCGTGGAAGAAGCTATGGCAGAAAGCGTCCCAGCGCCGGCAGATGTCGATAGTCGCATCGTCGAGCTGTAATAAATGAGGATGCGCAACAATTATTTTGATTTCCGCCGCGAGCTCATCAATCAGTACTTGATCGAGCCCCTGAAGAACATTGGCGACAAATTCCTCCGGCTTGTACCAGGCGGCTGCCTGCTGCAAGTCGCGATGGATTTGCATGAGCAGCACATTGCGGGGGCCTTCCCATAGTTCGTTGATGGCCGAATCCCGGTACAGGCGTGGCAGGGAGGAGAAATCCTCCATCACACCGTGGCCGCCGAAAATCGACATGGCTTCGCGGATCACATCGGTGCAATCCCACGAGGCGGCAATCTTTTGCAACATAATCAGCTCACGTATGTTGAAACGATTCCGTCGCGACGGCAGCGGTTCATCAGCGGCCTGACTTCCTTTCAGCCCTCCTTCGAGTGACAGAAAGTTACGGTACAGTTTGAAGGCGCCGGCGGTCGTTCTGTGGGCCGCCTGTTTGATTCTGTTCAGTTGGACGGCCACGAGGGGAAACTGGCCGATTGGCAATTCAAAAGCCTTTCGGAAAGATGCATATTTTTCAGCCTCCCGCATGACCCGCGCCATGTATGCTGCGGCGGAAATTCCCACGGTTAGGCGGGAATAGGTGAGCACGATGCCGACAACATTGGCGACGCCTTTGTCTAGAGGTCCCACCGGATAAGCTACCGCTCCATTGAACGTCAGCTCCGCCGTGGTCAGTTCGCTGGTGCCCAGCTTCCACTTGATTCGGTCGATGGTGCAACCGTTGCGGATTTCTTTTTCTTTATTGCCCGGCAGCCAGGACGGCACAACAAACAGGCCTACCTTCTCCGATCCCGCAGGTTTGGCTGTCACAACAGCGTATTCGGCGTGCGTGGCGGAACAGAAAAATTTTGTCCCATAGAGTTTCCAGACACCGTTTTCATTCACCGCTTCCAGAACATTGGACGGCACATCCGATCCCCCCTGAATCTCTGACAAGTACTGCGCGCCGATGGCATATGCGCCGTCAATACCTTCCTTGCAGTGCCGAAGGATCTGCTTCGTTTCCGGTGTGTCGGCGTACTTCTCAAGAAGCATGACAAGCCCTTCCGTACATGTAATGGGGCAAGCGACACAGGCCTCGCCATTCTGGTAAATCAAGTACATTTTAATCAGTTTGACCCACGGAGATGTTTTGTCAGCAAAGAACGCTTCGGAGAAAATTTCTTTTTCCATTATTTCTGTTTCATGGGGCCGAACGATCCGGTCAATGCGGTTGTGGTGGCCGTCATAATGCAGCATGAAGGGACGAAGCTCCGGACGTGCAATCCGGTCGGCCATGTCCCGCCAGCGAAAAGAGGCTTTTTGAGAAACCGCATGCGCTTCCGCATCGACCTGTTCCCAATTTTTGCCGGTAAAATGTTTTACTAATTTCTGGATAAAGGAGTCATCACGATAATAATCGACACCCTGACGCCACGCTAGGAATTCATTAAAGTTATAGGGATTGTTTCTATCTGCAAAAGACATTGGGCCCCCCTCAGGTAAAATGTAAACATAATTCTCTTTTCAGTACCATTCCAAGAGAATTCTTGGGAATGGCTGCAATGAACTGAACTTCTTTGACGCATTTAAAGGCGTCCCGGCCTTCCCGGTTGACTTTTCCAATTGCTGTCAAAACGTTAAAAAATACTTCTCTTTTTTAACGTCGCGTTTTTCCGTTCCGTACCGCTGCCTCATCGACACATTCAATGCCGCAGCCTAAGCCCCTGGCGCGAATACGGGAAAAGACACCTATTTTTTCTTCCACGTGGCAAGTTCGTTGGCTGTCCAATCCTTTAGAACTTTTTGTGATCCTTTAGGGCCGCATTGCGTGATCAGGACAGAATCCGTTCCCTGGCGCCGATCCTTATTCCATGTGATTGGAGGACCTACTCCTTTCCAGTTATCAAACTTGTTTAGTTCATTGATCACCTTTTCGGTGCTGAGGTCTCTTCCGGCGCGCTTCATGGCTTCCACCAGAGGCTCCGAAAAAAATATACCGCCGATAAACAGCATGCCCCAACGATCTTCGGGAGCTAATCTCTTTGCCGCCACCCTGTATTTCACCAACAGCGGATCGGTCGAATCGTACGCGGCAACAAAGGTCGATGTTATAACACCTTCAAAAAGACCATCCGTTATTTTATACATAAGCGGGTACTCCGAAAGACCGTTAAAGGCAATCCATTGCGGTTTATATCCGATACTGGCGGCCGTTTTGAGCGCCATAACCGCTAGCGTCGGATTCACCCACATGAAGATGGTCTCCACATCGGCATTTCGAAGCCGCAGGATCTGCGACGAAAGGTCCGTTGCCTTCGCTTCCACGGGAAGTATCGCGACCAGAGCAGCGTTCTTATAAGTCGCGATCCGCTGTTTACAACCGGCTAACCCCGCCTTGCCGAAAGAGTCATCCTGGTAAAGAAATCCTATCTTCTTGAACCCCATCTCCTCCACCGCATACTTTGTCATAATGCTTGCCTCGTCTTGAAACAGCGGGTATGAGTGAAATCGATAACGACTGGGCGGATCATCAACAGGGTTCAACGCGGCGGAACCCAGGGTAACCCACAGAATCTTATTTTGCTCAATGAAGTCTTTAACGGCGTGGCAGCCGGCACCGGACACGCCTCCCGTAAAGGCAAATATTCCCTGTCGGTCAACCAGTTCCTTTACTGCCGCCATTGCCTGCGAGGGACTGTATTGGTCGTCCCGAATAAAGTAACGGATCTTTCTGCCATGAATTCCGCCTTCCTCATTAACGAGGTCGAAAAGAAGCTTGCTTCCCCGGGCTACGGCACCCCACGTTGCGGCAGGGCCTGTTTGCGGACCGAATTGTCCAATCCGGATTTCACGATCGTCAAAACCAGGCTCACTGGTATAACCGTTGCCCGCCGTTACAAAAAAACACATCATGAGTACGATTGCCGAAATACAGAAAATTTTTCTTGAATTCATGCGATTTCCTCCTTTTTTAGTTGTTTTTTCTAAACTCGTGCCTTTTTGGGCAATGGTTTGACTAAGACGGCGATCACTTTTTTGAGATTCCATTCCCGAAGAAAGCCTCCATATCGGGGCTAAGGTACGTGCGGTGGCAAGCATCTTGCCGACATTGATCTCCATAAACCTGACCTCCCATGAAATGAATTGGTAAAACGGTGACCTTTGGTTACTATACAAAACACTGGTTACATAAGTCAAGTTTTTTTCAATCCTGAAATATTTATGATATACAGAATCAATTATGAAGCCGATAAAGCAGAAAAAAACATTCGCCCATGTCAAAAGTGATGCAAAACTTGCGCGCCAGACCGTTATCATCGAGGCCGCCGAGCGCGTTTTTGCCGTCAAGCCGTTTAATAAAGTCAGCATCCGGGATATTGCCAAAGAGGCGGGGATCTCTCACGCTTCCATCTACCGGTATTTTCCCGATCAGCAATCGCTGTTTGTGGAAGCATTTATACAAGGGGTCGGGGAAATCGGCATCACCCTTGAAAAACTGATCGATAACGAAAAGACGCCCGACATCCTTAAGGTCAGCGACGCCTATGTCACCTATCTGATGGATAATGATCAATACTTCAGAATGATGACGCATTTCATGCTTGACGGGTCGATGTCGGCGGAAAAGATAGAAAAGCTCAATGCGGCGGAGCGGCGCATTATCGGTCAATTTGACAGGATGTTTCAGAAAATGAAAAAGCCGGAGCCTGTCCGGCATTTGTCCCATGCTTTCTTTGCGGCGTTAAACGGCGTGCTCATCACATTTCGGAACTATCGCGGCCGCACGACCGAGGCGGTCCGCCAGCACATGCTCAACATCTCTCAAGTGATCGCCCGGAGTTTCAGCAATACCTGAAAATATAATGCACAGATAGGAGACAGGTATAGCAGATAGAGCAGATAGGGGACATCCTATAATGTCCCCTAGTATCCTAGAAATCTTTCATTTAAAGTAGAAACCCAGGGACGCAAGATGACCATTACTCAATTTGAAAGGTTGTTGATGCCGCGTTTCCTGATATCAATTTTCATGGCAGCCATGTTCATGCTGGGCGCAGGCCAGTCCCGAATCTTTCAGATTGCCCGAAAGCCATTTTTCCGTGACGGCTTTGACTTCACCCGAGCAGCCGCGCAGTACATCAATGCCGTGGCTGTTCAATACATGAACTGCCCCCTGGCCCATGTTGCCGGCCAGCATCAGTTTGACGCCTTGCTCGGCCAGTGTTTGGGCAATATTGGATTTGCAGCCGCACCCGTTGGGTGAGGCAATCTTCTCCTCCGATAGAATTTTATTCTGATCGTCAATAGTGAATACCGTGAAATATTCACAGTGTCCAAAGTGCGCGTCAATTTGGTTCTGATTTGATGGTAATGCGATTTTCATAAAATTGATCCTTTAAATGTTATTGATTATTTCTTTTTGCTCTGTGTCCTTCAGCGTGTTTACAGGACTTTATGTCGTCAAAAGCAACTTCGCCGCCTTCAATTTTCAGCGCTTTTCCATTCATGAGAACGTCTGCTATCTTTTTGTGTGCCACCTCGATGATTCTACCGAACGTCTGGCGGGAGATATTCATTTGAATCGCCGCCTCTTCCTGATAAAACTGCTCGTAGTCGGCCAGGCGAATCGCTTCGTATTCGTCAAGGCTTAGCACCACTTCTTCTAATTCCGACGAGGGGATTCCCCTTGGCTTAAAATAATTTTTATCAGGTATTCCACAAATATGACGATGACATTTTGGTCGGGGCATTTTGATCTCCTTGGATGCTATTATAGGCATATGCCCATAACTTGTCAAGGAACAGGAACAGGAAAAAATTGTTTTTGCATTCCGCAACATTCAGAGGAATAAAGGATTGTTCTTGTTTTTCTGTAATAATGCCGATATCGTTAAAATATAAAAACACAATGAATGGCCAGAGTCTAATAAAGTTATTCAGCTTAAAGCCATTCGTATTGACATTCGGCAGGGGTATATGCCCAAGTAATTGAAACTCGGGGAGAAATAATTTGAAAAAAGCCAAAACAAGCTTCTTTTGTCAGCATTGCGGATACATGTCGCCCAAGTGGCTGGGCAAGTGCCCCTCGTGCAATGGCTGGAATTGTTTTGCCGAAGAACTGGTCTCCGAATCGGATTCCGGAGGCCGCGCCGACAGGGCCTTTGACGGCAAGCCGATGCCCATTGAAGAAATTCCGGCCGAGGAGGGCGAGCGAACGCTTACGGGTATTGCTGAAATCGACCGGGTGCTGGGGGGCGGAATTGTGAGCGGGTCGGCCATTTTGATCGGCGGTGAACCGGGCATCGGCAAATCGACGCTCATGCTTCAAGTGATGAAAAATCTAGCCCAAAACGGTCAGAAAGTTCTTTATGTTTCCGGCGAAGAATCCGCCCATCAGATCAAGTTGCGCAGTAATCGCATTGGTGCGGCAGCCAGGGATTTACTGGTGCTGGTAGAAGTATCTCTCGAAAAAATCCTGGAACAAATCAAAAAAGTTCAACCGGCCATTGTGGTTATCGATTCCATCCAGACCGTCTATTCGGGCGATTTAATGTCGGCGCCCGGCAGCGTGGGTCAAGTGCGCGAAGCCTCCTCAAGGCTCATTCTATCGGCCAAGAAAAACGGGATTCCGGTATTCCTGATCGGCCATGTGACCAAAGACGGATCGATTGCCGGTCCCAAAGTACTGGAGCACATGGTGGATACCGTTTTGTATTTTGAGGGGGATTCCGGGCATGCCTACCGCATCATCCGCAGCATCAAAAACCGCTTTGGTCCCACCAATGAAATCGGCGTTTTTGAAATGCAGGATAAGGGGCTCAAAGAAGTACCCAACCCTTCGGCTTTCTTTTTAGCCGAGCGGCCGCAAAACGCCCCGGGTTCCGTGGTGGTAGCCAGCCTGGAAGGCACCAGGCCGATTTTAGTTGAAATTCAGGCGCTGGTCAGTCAATCTAATTTAGGAATGCCGAGGCGTACGGCTATCGGTGTGGATCATAACCGCGTGTCGCTTCTTGTGGCGGTTCTCGATAAGATTTGCGGTCTGCATCTGGGCGGTTCGGATATCTTTATTAATGTTGCGGGTGGCGTCCGGGTGGAAGAACCGGCGGTTGATCTGGGTGTCGTTGCGGCAATGGCGTCAAGTTTTCTGGACCGGCCAGTTGATGCCCGAACGGTTATTTTGGGGGAAGTGGGGCTCACCGGAGAGGTGCGGGCTGTTTCACAAATGGAAGTTCGGGTCAAAGAGGCTGCACGTCTGGGGTTTAGCCGATGCATTGTGCCCAAAACAAGTTCCGCTCAGTTATTCAAGGTGGCAAAAATGGAGATCAGTGCGATAAGCTCGCTTAAGGAATTACTGGAAAATCTCTTCTGAACGACTTTGTAAAAAATACCGAAAAAAAATTTCTAAAACCTTGACACGGGTGAATTAGTGCATAAAATAGCGCCGCTTAGGAAGCATTCATAAAGTTAATATAAAAAAGAGAGAAAGGAGAATAAAAAGCATGAAAATCAGACCTTTACAGGATCGAATCATTGTAAAACGTTTGGAAGAAGAAACCAAAACCAAGGGAGGCATCATCATTCCCGATTCAGCCAAGGAGAAACCCATCGAGGGTAAGGTCATTGCTGTGGGCAAGGGAAAAGTTGCCGATGACGGAAAATTAATCAAACCTGAAGTCAGCGTGGGTGACAAAGTCCTTTTCAGCAAATACGGCGGCACCGAAGTCAAGATCGATGGCGAAGAGTTACTGATCATGAGAGAAGACGACATTCTGGGCATTATTGAAAAATAAGAAAATAATAAGGAGGAATATATACAATGGGAGCAAAAATACTTCTTTACGATGAAGAAGCAAGAAAGTCGATGCTCAAGGGCGTAAACACCTTGGCCGACGCTGTAAAAGTAACCCTTGGTCCCAAGGGACGTAACGTTATCATTGACAAGAGCTATGGTTCACCCACCGTTACCAAAGACGGTGTAACTGTGGCTAAAGAAATTGAATTGGAAGATAAATTTGAAAACATGGGCGCGCAGATGGTTAAGGAAGTTGCCAGTAAGACCAGTGATGTCGCGGGTGATGGAACAACTACCGCAACACTATTGGCCCAGGCAATTTATCGCGAAGGCGTCAAGGCCGTTGCAGCCGGTAGCAATCCCATGGACATCAAACGCGGTATCGACAAAGCAGTTGAAGTCGTTGTCAAAGAGCTCAGCAAGATGAGCAAACCCACCAAAGATCAAAAAGAAATCGCCCAGGTTGGCACCATTTCCGCCAACAACGATGAAACCATCGGCAACATTATTGCCGGCGCCATGGATAAAGTCGGCAAAGAAGGCGTTATCACGGTTGAGGAAGCCAAAGGGCTGGAGACCGAACTGGAGATCGTCGAAGGTATGCAGTTTGACCGCGGCTATCTTTCTCCCTACTTTGTCACCAACGCCGACAAAATGCTGGTCGCTCTGGAAGACGTATTAATCCTGATTTACGAAAAGAAAATTAGCGGCATGAAAGATCTGCTGCCGATTCTGGAACAAATCGCCAAAATGGGCAAGCCGCTGCTCATCATCGCCGAAGACATTGAAGGTGAAGCGCTGGCTACCCTGGTGGTCAACAAGATTCGTGGCACCTTGCATGTGGCAGCCGTTAAAGCCCCCGGCTTCGGCGATCGCCGCAAGGCCATGCTTGAAGACATCGCCATCCTCACCGGTGGCAAGATGATCTCCGAAGACATGGGCTATAAACTGGAAAACGTGAAGATCGAAGATTTGGGACGCGCCAAGAAGGTTACCATTGATAAAGACAACACCACCATTATCGACGGTGCCGGTAAACGTGCTGATCTCGAAGGCCGCGTGAAACAGATCCGCGCTCAGATCGAGGAGACCACTTCCGATTACGATAAAGAAAAACTTCAGGAAAGACTGGCCAAGCTGGTTGGTGGTGTTGCCGTCATTAAAGTTGGCGCCGCAACTGAGACCGAAATGAAGGAAAAGAAAGCCCGCGTGGAAGATGCTCTGCATGCCACCCGCGCCGCTGTGGAAGAAGGGATCGTTCCCGGTGGTGGAGTTGCTTATCTGCGCACACTGCCTGCATTGGCCAAAATGGCCTTGGAAGGTGACGAGCAAGTCGGTGTCAACATCGTTAAAAAAGCGATTGAAGAGCCGATCAAAATGATCGCCCAAAATGCCGGCCTCGAAGGCAGCATTGTGGTCGAAAAAGTTAAAGAGAAGAAGGGTTCCTTTGGTTTCAACGCCCGCACCGACGTGTATGAAGACATGATCGCAGCCGGTGTCATCGATCCCACCAAGGTCACCCGCTTTGCTCTGCAGAACGCAGCCTCAGTAGCCGCTCTGCTTCTGACAACTCAGTGCATGATTGCCGACAAGCCCGAAGAGAAGGGCGCAGGTGGCGGAATGCCCGGTATGCCTCCCGGTGGTGGATACCCCGGAATGGGAATGTAGGAAAAAAGGCTGAAGGTTGAAGACTGAAGGCTAAAGGTTAAAAGATTAAATCCCCTTGTCCATGCGGACAAGGGGATTTTTTTCATTGACATCAACAGACGCTATTTTACCCCAAGCAGGCTCATTCTGATCCGGTTGGATAATGAATACCATCGCTGCACGTTGTTTTCGAGCCGGTAATAGTGGAGAATGTAAGCGATCGACAGGATCAGCAGCAGCGCTGTGAGAAGAATATAGGGAAGAGAAAAATGGACCATGGTAAATCCAAAGGCCGTGAGGAAGAAAAGGCAGACAAACATCATGGTAATCAGATGGGCCAGCCGTTCGTGCTGTATCCATGAAATCTGTTTGTCATGATAAGCAAGAAACTCGCGGAGTGCCTCTTCTCCCGGATTTGTCTCCAGCAAATCTGAAATATAGCGGTCGTGCCGTTTGATATAGTCGATCATAAGATGCCTCTCGGTGTTTCAAGAATTTACCACGCTTTTGAAAAAATATCGGCGTCATTTTTTATATCAAGATAGTTTTCACCCAATCGTATTTCCCGTTCCGGTTCTCCTATTGCTTTTAATTCCATGACATTCATCAAACACTAGAGAAATATTTTTCCGCGCGCTTTGCAGGATCCTGGCAATAAAATTCTTTTAAAACGCGGTAAAGTTCAGGTGCGGATTTA